>JAKAYF010000098.1 GCA_021816465.1 Nitrospirota bacterium | reverse complement strand
TGGCCTCAACTCTTCTTCCCTGGTTATCCCGCAGATCTCTTATGCGACAGTCGGGTTGAACCTTGAAATCACCGCGGTGATCGATCATGACTCGATCAGGCTTCATGTCGTCCCGGTCTTGAATACCCTGACGCAGTTTGTCTCCATTGCTGTTCAGGGAGTCGGGACCTTCCAGGAGCCGGAAATTGCCTCCCGGGCGCTGTCCTCCGATATCCTGACCCGATCGAATAATACGATCATCATGGGTGGCCTGATCTCGAACTCCATCTCGAAGCAGGAGTACACCATCCCGTTTTTGGGGGCCATTCCCGGACTGAAATACCTGTTTTCGGGATATAACGATGTCCGGACGGTCGATGAAATGGTTTTTATCATTACTCCGATCGTATCTGACGGATTTTCCGTTCCGGAGCCGACAACCAGAACGCTTCTGCATCTGAAGCCTGAGCAGGCGCCGTTGAGAACCGTTCCCCAAAAAGAATCCACCCATATTTCAGCGGGGCAGATGTAATGCAGATCCGTTCTCCCCGTCCGATCCTTGAAATTCTGGAAGAGATCGGAGGAATTGATCCAGGCATCAGGGAGGGGCTTCTGACCGAGTCGCAGGCCTCCGGACGCCGCGTGGGGGAGATGGCGCTCGAAAACGGCTATACCTCCGAGGAGAAAATTCTTGAGGCCTTGTCCATCCAGACAGGGATACCCAAGATAGCCCTCGAATCGGTGGGGGACCTCTTCGACCAGAGTCTTTTTCGCCGTTACGAGAAGGTGTTTATCTCCTGGGCGGTCATTCCCCTGACGGAGAACCGGTTTGTCATCTCGGATCCGTCGAGGATCCATGACTTTGAAAAGCAGTTGATCGGAGAGGGAATCGTTGAGCGATTCGGGCTGGCGAATTTCCTTCTCCTGGAAAAAAGTTCCATTTTCTGGAAACAAAATGAAATCATGGGAATGGGGGTCATCCATCCCGCCCAGTTTTCAAAAGAAGTCATGGGCCTTGTCGCGCAACCTTCCGAGATGATGGAGTTCATCGTGGACAGGGCTTATCGGATGAATGCTTCGGATATCCATTTCGAGCCCCAGCAGAAAGTGGTCAGGGTTCTTTTCAGGCTGAACGGAGATCTTTCAACCGTGGCCTTTATTCCACGGGCGGTCTATGAAACGGTCACGATGGCCCTGGTCACCAAGAGCCGTGTCCTGAACCCTCAGTCGAACAAGAGCCACGACGGCCATTTTACGGTGGCGATTGACCGCAGGGATGTCCAGATCCGGGCATCCTTCATTCCGACGATCCATAACGCGTTTTCTGTTGTCCTGAGAATTCTGGGGTCCCAGAAGGCAACCATCAGGCTTTCAAGCCTTGGCTATCCGGAAGATGAAATCTCCCAGATGAAGTCGATTCTGTCGAATCTTTCAAACGGGATGGTTTTTGTCACGGGACCGACCGGGTCGGGAAAGAACACCACGCTCCATGCGGTTATTTCAGAGATGGATCTTAATACCAGAAAAATGATCGATATCGGAGATCCGATCGAGTACCGGAGGCCTTTCGGCATCCAGGTGCAGGTATGGAGCGCCGAAAATGAAAAATGGGACTATGTCGATGCGCTGAGGTCTTCCCTGCGCCATGATCCGGATATCATCATGATCGGAGAAATCCGGGACGGGGAATCGGCGAGGGTGAGCGTCCAGGCTGCAAGAACAGGTCATCTGATCCTGACCACACTTCATGTGACATCCGTTTTTGAGATCTTCGAACGACTTCTCGATTTTGGCATCTCCTACCTCGACATCCTGTCCGTGACAAAAGTGGTCATGAACCAGCGCCTGCTGAAAAAACTCTGTTCTTGCGCGCGCCCGAGGCCTATTGTTCCGGGCGACATGGTTGGGGACCTCGGAATTCTCATTGGCCGTGCGGGAATTGATACCGTTTATGATCCATATGGGTGCGCGCGCTGCAATGGCGGGGGATTCGTCGGCCGTTATGCCCTGGCCGAGATTCTGTTCATGAACAGGGAGACCAGGGGATTCCTGGCGGATCAGAAGACGGCCAACTCTGTTGTCCTGAAAAGAGCTTACGAATCGTTTCAGCCAGAGTGGATGTCGCTTGCTGAAAAAGCGCTGAGGGATTCTTCCACGGGAAAAACATCCTTTGGCGAGGTTCTCAGAAACGCAGGAGTGCTTTGAGTGATTTACAACTATGAAGTGATCGTCAACGAGAAACTCTCGAGCGGGTCGATCAAGGCCCGGGATATTGAAGAGGCGATTGCCGAGATCAAGGGAAACTTTCCTTACGGGAAGATTTCCTCACTTCTTCCCGATTGGGGAAAAACCCTCCTTTTCTGGATTTCCCCGGAAAATAACGGTGGCATTACAACCAAAACGGCCTCCGACATCTGTGATCGGCTCTCCCTTTTTATTGAAAACGGTCTTCCTGTCGAGCAGTCGCTGAAGTTTGTTCGCGCCAATCTCGAGGCGCGAGGGGTTCAGAAGATCATCGACCGCGTTCTGGTATTGATCGAACAGGGCATTCCTCTTTCAAGAGCATTCGGCGTTGCGGGGTTCCCCCGGGAGTTCCTGCCGGTCATTCAGACCGGAGAGAAAACCGGAACGCTTGGTCAGGTCCTTAAGAAAGCGGCCAAGAGCCTGAAGCAAATGGCCAAGATGCGACAGGATCTCAGAAACGCCCTGATCATGCCTGCCATTAACATCGTTGTCATGATCCTTTTCGGTTATGTGCTGTTCTTCGATGTGCTTCCCCGCTTCCATGCACTTGTGGTCCAGCTTCCGAAACTCCAGCTTTCGGCTTTTGTCTCGGACATTTTTGCTCTCGATACTTTTTTCGTTGATAACATAAAATACTTGATTGGCATTTTTTCTGTTTTCTTGATGATTTTCCTTTATGTGGTATTATTGAGCAGGTTCGGAAAAAGGTTCGTTGTTAAAATTATTAGAAAAATAAAATTTATAGATTCGATCTTCAGGGTGCTTTTGACATACAAGTTTGTTATCAGCTTCGAAATGCTCATCGGGGCGGGCTTTACCCGAAATGACGCTCTGGCGGAAATTGCCCGGTCCCTTGGCTCGAAAGATCTCACGGAAAAGGTTCTCGAGATGAAGCGGAAAATGGAAGATGATGGATTGCCTCTGGCCCAGGTGCTTTCTTCGTCGGATCTTTTTTCCGGCGGCTTTTCCGACTGGATCGGAATTGCCGCTGATTCTGGCAATCTTCATGATGAGCTGATCAAGATGGAAAGTGTCTATGAAGAGCTTGTGGCCAAAAAGCTCGAAGCGGTAAAGGCGGTTGTGAGTCCGATCATGGTTGTGGCGATGTCGGTCATGGTTTTGCTGGCCTTTGCGGCACTCTACGGGCCCATCTTTGGCATTGTGAACTCCTTTATGGGGGGAGCCTGATCATGAAAAGACCATTCGGAAAGCCCAATGACGGCGGATTTATCAATATGCTTTCCCTGTCGATCTCTCTTTTGATCCTGGCGATCGTTGCTTCGGTTGTTGCGGGCAAGGTTTCATCCGTTGTGATGCTCAAAAATGCCAATATCGATCTTGAGGCGGTCAGGATGATTTCAAATACGGCGAACCTTTACTGGTTGAAAAATGGTCAGCCACCAACCATTTCCTCTCTTGTCTCGGGAGGGTATCTGCCATCGGCCGGAAATGGTGTATGTGTCTCCTGTCCGGGCGGTGGAACGGTGACAACGCCTGATGGCGTCTCGATCTCTCTTGTTGCTGCATCTCCCGGCGCTCCGTTCGACTATCAGCTCCAGCTTGTTGTGCCTGCGTCCCTGTCTCCGATGTTCGGTTTTCTGGAGCGAAGCCTTCCCCTTTCAACGGCGGTTTCTGCCACGACCATCGACTGGAGTCAGCCCGTTCCGCAAGGAAACTTTGTCATGGACCAGCCACCCCCCAATATTACCCAGACGGTGGATCAAAATGGCGCTCCTCTGATTGTTCAGGACATTGCGACAGGAGATACGACTCCAGCCCTGTCTGTGAACGGATTTGGCGCCGCCCAGGCTGCGGGAACCTTTGAGAACAAGACCAACAGCGCCTATGTGGGGATGGCCGAAGGGACAAATGGTCCGGATTCCCTCGGAGGAGATGTGGGGCTCTATTCCCAGGTGAACGATGCATCCGGATCGGGCTATGCGGGAGGGTTCTGGGATGCCACCGGGCAAAGCGCCAATATCCTTTCGATTGGAACCCAGGGTGTCTATACCCAGATCAATCCCGGCCCTGTTTCCTTGTATTCCTACGTGAACGATCCGACCGGAACC
>JAKAYF010000097.1 GCA_021816465.1 Nitrospirota bacterium | reverse complement strand
CGGATGGGGATTTCATCTGGTGGGCACTGAGAAATGTCTCAAGAGACTGGTAGAGCGGAAGCATGCGGTGGTGGAAGATGATGCTTTTTTCCATTTGGGACCTGAATTCACCAATAGCTTTTTCCGCTGCAAAGCTCCAGGAGCATAGAGGGTCTGTGAACCATTGAACATCAAGGACTTTTTCCGGAAGTGCTGTTTTTTCGATCATGGGGACCTCCATGGAGACTGGTTACTTGTTTTTAGGTGCGTTTTTTTGAAACCTGCCCGATGTTCTGAAGGCTTTTCAACCGATCAAGCATCTTTTGGGCCTGAATGATATTTTGGCGCAGGGACTTGTTCCCGGGGGAGAGTAAAAGGGCATCGCTCCAATAACGGATCGCCCGACGAAGATGTTGTCTCCCGTACTGCTTGAACCCTTCCTCCGTCAGATAATTTTTCTTCTTTTCAAGGATTGCCCGCATCTTGAGAAGTTTTGTGTTGGACGGATCGATCGAAAGACCTTTCTGGATATCCAGAAGGGCAAAATGATCTTTCCCCTTATCCATGCGCCGACTTGCAAGATGAATATAGGCATCGGTCTCGACGGTTTTCTCCAGGTCCTTTTGCAGGATGAAGCTGCTTCTGGCTTCCTTCAGGGCTTCAAATTCTTTCCCGCTGGAGATGAGGCTGTCGAGGTACGTTTCAGCCAGATCTCCCGGGATCATGTCCGGATGATCCCGGAAAAAGGCTGGATCCCTCTTCTTCAGGGAGTTCAGTTTTTCGAGCGACTCGATTCCCATTCCCTTTTTCAAATCCTCGGCCGCTGACCTGATATCGTTTTTGTCCCATTCAAGGGCGACCTTCTTTTTTATCGACATTTTTAGTGAAGGGTTTCTGATCTTCTCCGTCAACCTCTTCGCTCCGGGATAGTTTCTTGCGAACAAAAGATGGTCAATTCTCAGGACAAGCCGGTTGTCCATTTCCTGGATCGTGGGAGGCGCGGGTTCCTTGTGCGGGACAACTGGCCCAGTACATGAGGCAATTGCCAAGGTCAGAAAGGACAATAAGGTCTGAAAGACGAGTGCTGACCTTCTCTTTTGTAGTCCTTTGTCATGATTTCCGGTTCGGTTCATTCTTTTTTGTCCTGGTGGCCTTTTGAAGGTAGTAACCAAACCCGGAAGTATACCTGTTTATTCAGCCGGGCTCCAGTACTTTCAGGATATTTACAGGCGCTTCTATCCCCTTGAGCAATACCTGCTGGGGCGGGGAGCAAAGGTATTCTGACTGGAGGGCTTTCTTCAGATCTTCGGAGATCAGTATCTCTGACGGGCCGGACATCGACTCTATCCGTGAGGCGATATTGACTGCCTGGCCCACGACAGTATACTCCATTCGGCTGCCTGAACCGATATTCCCCACAATGCAGTCTCCAAGATGGATTCCGATTCCAAACTCAACGACGGGAGCTCCTGCGGCCATCCTTTTTGAAGACTCACGGGAAATGGCTGCCTGAAGGGCGATTGCCGACTTTAACGCCGAGTCCGGGCTCGATGGCAGATATTCCGGAATTCCAAAGATGACCATGATGCCGTCACCCATGATGTTGCTGATGTATCCGGAATGGTTGAGGATGATTTCAAACATGGGAAGATAATATTCGTTTAAAAGCGTGACAACCTGTTCCGACGGCAGATTTTCGGATAATGTGCTGAAGCCCCTGATATCTGCAAACAGGATGACAACTTTCTGTCTGATCCCCCCAACATGGATGAGTTCAGGGTGTTCAATCACCCGTTCGGCGATATCCCTTGAGACATAACGAGTGAGAGCGTTTTTCAGGACGTCCGACTTTTTGAGGTCCCTGACCATTCCGTTAAAGGCCTGAACAAGGTCTCCCAGCTCATCATTTGATCCTGGCAGCACAGAGACCGAGAGGTCTCCTTTTCCGATGGCCTGGGTCGCGCGATGAAGTTCCCGGACAGGTCTTGAAAGCATCCTGGAGAGGATCAGGGCCCCAAAAAATGAAAGGATGCCGCCAAAGATCGAAATGATAAAAAAGGAGTGCCGGATGTCTTTTTGAGCTGCCCGAACCGGTTCTTCCGAAAAAATGACGAGAAATGTGCCGATTCTGATTCCGGCATAAAGGATTGGCGTTACAAGAAGGGCATTGTTGTTCCGGTCAATGTCCGGAATAATGCTGATGGAAGATTCCTGCCGAAGAGAGCTCAGGTAGTCTGTCACTTTTTTGCTCAGGGCTCCTTCCCTGGTGTCAGCGATGACCTTCTTGTCCATGCCGAGAATGAGAAGCCGGCTGATGCCGGAGGCCGGCGGAGGAGTTGCCAGCACATTTTCTATTTGCAGACGATTTTCAAGGAGCAATGGTGCAGCGATGCTTTTGGCCATTTGCATGGCGATCATTTTTGTTTCATTTTCGAGGAGAATCTGGACTCTCCCTTCGATCTGGTTTTCAAGCAGATAGTCACCTTCGAGGATGGCAATCAAAAAAATTGAAAGCGAAAAGATGAAAATCTTGTAAAATAATGGCATTTTTATCATGGGAAGCTTTTTGGGAGCCAAGATTTATCCCTTCAGGAGGCGTTTTGAGATTATGTCCTGTGGCAAGTTCCGCTTATTTCTTTTGATGTTGATGGATCGATAACAGGATTGAAAATTCAAAATATCTCCATCCTCTCCCAACCATGATACAGAAATCTTTTTCGATCGGCATTGTTTGCTCTTCTTTCTTGTTTGTTTTTGCTCCATCAAGCAGCTGAACCTGAGACGGGGGAGATACATGGGGTACTGGAAGCTGGAGAAGCTTTTGATTGCGCTTTTTCTTCTTTTCTGCTTGTCTGGCCCGGGAGTCTCCACGGGAAGTGCCGAGGAGTCTTTGTCCTCCGCTGTTCCTGTGGATTTTGATGTCCTTAAGCGGGCACAAAAGGACATCCAGAAGGACCTTGGCCTTCCTGACCACTCCGACTCTGGCCTGATTGAAAATCAGAGGACGCGGAATCCGGATACTGCGGGGCTGGATGAGCATCCTGTCCTGATTTCCTTTTTGCTGTTTGCCCTGGGGCTCGGGATCGTCCTTCTCGGTTGGGTTATCCGAAATGAACAGAAGAAGGAAGAGTCGCTTCCTCTCGAGACTCATGCTTCGACGGGTATCGACGATGGCTTGGAGCCCGAGAAGTCTTCCCCCCAGCCAGTTTTTCCCACGACCAGATCGAAAAGAAAGATCCGCACGAATCTCCTGGCATCTGAGTCAGCCAGATCTCCCGGAACGTTTTTTTCGTATGTCGAGAGACTGGATCTCTTCCTCGAGAGTCTTCGGGAGGCTTCCGACAGTCCGGAAGCCTCATGCGTGGCACTTTACCATCTGAGAAGCAATTCCGCCTTTCATACATTGCTCTCCCGATCTTCCGGGACAGGATTTCCCCGCTTCTTTCACCCGTCTCTCCTGAATGAGTCAAGCCAGAAGCTGGTTATGAGGATACGGGAGGAGGGAGGGGAGAAAGAGCAGGGCGCACTTGGAATGACAACGGCCATTGATGGAAACATCGAGTCGTTGTGCATTTTGTTTTTTGACCAGAGAGGTGTTTCCTATCTGATTCATTTTTCCGAAACAAAAAAGGAACGCCCGGGGAAGTGGTTCCGGTCGGTTTCCCAGAATCACGGCGAGTTGCTGTCCTCTCTCGAGAGCTACCTGAAAGATTATTCCCGCTTTCATTACCAGATTCCGGAAGATACCTTCGATGGCTATGGAGTTCTTGACGGACGTGGGTTCGAAAATCGTCTTTTTCAGGAACTTGAAAGGGCTGACAGGCTAAAGACTGAAACGTTGCTCTTTGTCTTTTCGGTCAAGAATACAAACTCCCAGGAGGTTTCCTTTGAAAAAGAGGAGGAGTTCATGGAGCGTTTTCAGCGTCTGGTCAGCCTTGAAATTCGCAACGGGGATTCCCTGACCAGGGCGGGAGACGGGCATCTTTTTCTTCTCCTGCCAGAGACGCTCGAGGCCGATGCGTCGATCGTCAGCAGGCGTATCCGGAAAATTTTTGAGTCGACGAAGGCAGAGATGCATGAGAAGGATCTTGCGCTCGATTCTCGTGAGCTTTCCATGCATGGGACTGAAAAGGAAAAGCTTTTTGAGTTTTTGTCCACGATATAACGAAACAGGCAGGTTCCGTTTTTTTGAAAAATTTGATCGATTCCAAATCGGTTCAGATGATGCCTGCCTTTTCTGGACCCCGCTTATTGCATTTTCCGGGGGGAGGGTGTATACATCTGTCGATCCATGTGTGGCGGGAATGATGCCGGAAGCCATTATAGATGAATAATCATGCGCGATTGA
>JAKAYF010000036.1 GCA_021816465.1 Nitrospirota bacterium | reverse complement strand
AACGGGAGACGGAATTCCTGGATTCTTGAGTTCAAGATCGGTATTCTTTCCCATGGCGTATCCACTCCTTTCAAAAAGGTTGATGATCTTGGCGACCATCAGGATACGCCATTTCCCCTTGACCTCTCCATACACAACAATTGAGTATAACTCTCGTCGTTCAGAGGTAATCCACGCCAAGTCCTAGCCTATCGGTATGATGCAGAGCCCAACAATCCTTGTATGTTCTATTTATTTTTTTGTAACCCTTTCTTGATCTGCTGTTTTTTTGTGAGATCTAGTGTTGATCGGTCCCGATCAACTGATGGGGAGATATTTCCGGTTTTTTGCTCTCATCCCGGAGGCTATTGATGATCGATCAATCACTTGTTTCGGATATGCTTCCCACGCTTGAAACTCTTTCCTTTTCCCCGCGTCTCAGACTCCCTGTCCATACAGCGAAAGAACTGATCGTAACCGACAGCTGGGTTTCAGAAAGCACCTCTGCTGAGAAAGTCTACCGAATGTTCGGTCAGGATCCATCCCTTCCAGGCCTTGCGGTTTTGAGGGAGGAGAGGCCTGTTGGGCAGATTTTCAGAAGTACTCTCATCGAACGCTTTTCCTTTCGTTACTCGCATGAATTGTTTGGTCCAAAACCCATCACGGAGTTTATGGATCCAAGACCCGTTATGGTTCAGGTGTCGAGCGACATAGATGAAATCGGTAAACGGTTTCAGGGAGATGCTCTTAAAAAAACCATGGATGATGGTTTTCTGGTGGTTGATGGGGACCGATTTGTGGGGATCGGAACGTGGCAGATATTAATGAAATGTTTGTCGGGAAGAAGAGAGGAACTCTTTTCATACATGGCTCACCATGATCCATTGACGGGCCTTCCCAACAGGATTCTCTTCCTGTCCGAGCTTGAACGGGAATTGGCAGAGGGTGGCAGGGGAGCTGTCCTTTATCTCGATATGGACCGGTTCAAAGAGGTTAATGACAAGTATGGACACCAGGAGGGGGATCGTCTTTTGAACGAGTTTTCAGATCGTCTCCTCCTCTCCGTTCGTTCTGGAGATCTGGTTGCCAGACTTGGGGGCGATGAGTTTGGTGTTCTGGTCCGTGGGCTTTCTCAAAACTCAGAGATTCCCTTGTGGATCGGACAGTTGATGGAACACCTCAAAAAACCTTATGCGATCTGTGGCTCTGGTTATGAGATAGCGGCAAGTGTCGGCTATTGCCTCTACCCCTACGGAAAAAACGATTTGGCTTCCATCCTGAAAAAAGCCGATAGCCGGATGTATGAAAACAAACGGGAAAGAAGAGGCTCTGCCAGCAGAAATGGCTCATTGCCATCGGGTGATTCTGGCATTCTGGAACGCTCTCCCATGGACAGCAGGTCAGGTATTGCCGTTTATGACGGTACGGGAAATCTGATCGCCAGGAGCACCCGATGGGAAGAAGAGCGTTGGGGTGAAGAAAGCGGGTGTCCTGCTGGCGGTCAGGAGGTTCTGGCTTTTTCTGTCCCGGAGGGTTCATCAGGCCCCTTCAGAATTTTGATCTCCGGGGAGAATCCCCAGGAAGCTCAGGAGTGTTCCGACTGCTCCGACGCGGACTCAATGGACAAGCTGACAGGCCTTCATGACAGGACATCCTTTTATGAAAAATTTTTCCGTGCCGTTACTGATCAGATCCCCCTTCAGGATGGATGTCTGCTTCTGCTGGTGATGGACCTTGACCGCTTTCAGGTTACGAACGATATATCGGGACATACCATGGGGGATCGCGTTTTAAAGGCAGTATCTGAAAGGCTGTTGAAGATTGTCCGGAAAAATGATCTTGTTGCCAGACTGGGAGGGGATGAGTTTGCTCTGGCATTTTCAGGAATCCAGTCAAGAAAAGCGGCTGAAAAGGTGGCATCGGAAATTCTCCAGTCATTGTCGATGCCTTATACAATTGAAGGTCAGGAGTATTTCTTGACGGCCAGTATTGGTGCGACAATCATGCCAGAGGATGGTCAGGATTTTGAAACGTTAATCAGCAACGCTGACATGGCTCTTTCTCAGTCAAAGGAACAGGGCCGTTTCCAGGTCCAGTTTTTCAGCGCCGAGGCCAGGGCCCGTCAAACGGTCCGGTATTCGATGGAAAAGAAATTGTACAAAGCCCTGGAGAGGAACGAATTCCGGCTCTACTACCAGCCGATGATCGATATGGTCACCGGCAGGACGTCCGGTGCCGAAGCGCTTATCCGCTGGATATCTGAAGATGGCTCCCTGGTTCCTCCTGATCAGTTCATTCCTCTTGCGGAAGAAAACGGGATGATTATCCCCATCGGACAGTGGGTTGTCAGGACTGCACTTGAGGAGCTCTCTGTATGGCGCCGCTGCGGACTCGATCATCTTCGGATCAGTATCAATCTGTCTGCACGACAGCTTCAGGAGCCGGATTTTTTGTCCAACTTCCTTCAGATGTTGTCCCATTCCGGAGAAAATCCAGAAAATATCATGATTGAGATGACCGAGACGGTTGTCATGCAGAAGGCTCAGGAGTCTATTGATCTTTTGGGTGCATTGAAGGCCAACCGCATCCGGATTGCAATTGACGACTTTGGAACGGGGTATTCATCCTTGAGCTATCTGAGACGTTTCCCGGTGGATGTGCTCAAAATTGACAGGTCCTTTGTCCGGCAAATCGGGGCGATGGGAGAAGATTCGGAAATTGTCAGGCTGATTTCCCTTTTGGCACGGGCGCTCAGCCTTGAGGTTTGTGCTGAAGGGGTTGAGACGGAGCTGGAGTTGAGCTACCTTAAAGAGTTTGGTGTCGGGAGCTACCAGGGGTATTTGGCCAGTCCGGCGATCCCTTCCGATTGTTTTGTTCGTTGGGCCCAGCAAAGCCGTTCCGGATTCTTGAGCCAGGAAATGCAGACAGGCAGTTCGTAAACAACCCGTCCACAAACCTGATGCGGTTGTTGCGGGGGTGCCTGGAAGCCTGGGAAAGAAGTCTCAAAAACGAATTTCTTGAAAAATATTGCGGACGGCTTTCTGTTGGGCTAAAACTGCTTTTGTGCCGATCTCCCGGGGAACACCTTCCGGAATTTTTCAAGTTTGGGCCTGACGATGGCCTGACAATAAGGCTGGGAGGGGTTTTCGGAAAAATAGTCCTGATGGTAGCTCTCTGCCGGATAAAAGACTTGTGCCGCAATAATCTCTGTCACAATGGGGGCAGGATAATTCTGTGCAAGATCCTTGATCATCTTTTTTGCGGCAATCTCCTGTTCGGCATTGTGAAAGAAGATGGCCGACCTGTACTGGGTCCCGATATCATGGCCCTGCCGGTTCAATGTTGTCGGATCATGAATGGTGAAAAAAACCTGCAGTAGATCATCGAAAGATATGATTCCCGGGTCGTATTCAATTTGTACGACCTCCGCATGGCCAGTTTTTCCTGAGCAGACCATCTGGTAAGTGGGATTGTCCACAGATCCACCCATATAACCCGATTTGACCGATAAAACTCCCGCCATATCCCTGTAGACGGCATCAAGGCACCAGAAGCAGCCCCCTCCAAGTGTCGCCACAGGCTTTTCTTCAGAAACAATATTTTTCAAGTCTTTCCTCCTGAAACATCATTTTTGCTGACAGAGACTGGATGAATTCACATCACTGGCAATCGTGATTCTACCCCTGCACTTGATTGGAGTCCACTCAGACGCCATTATGAAAGAAGGGCATTGTCCTTTTACCCCGGATGATCAGATGAGATCTGCCGGGCCCGTGTGGGGCGGTTTTTTTTCAATTATACCTTTTTTCCAAAGGAGGTTTTCATGAGATCTGTTCAGGTCAGTAAATCGGGAATGCCATTTGCTGCAGGGCAAAGCAACAAGCCAGATCCTGGCAGAAAAGAGGTTCTGGTCAAGGTGGCGGCTTGCGGGATCTGTCATAGCGATGTGTTTGTCCGGGAAGGGCTTTTTCCTGGTATCGCTTACCCAAGAATTCCTGGCCATGAGGTTGTGGGCGTTATTGAAAAAACGGGAGAAGATGTTTCAGCCTGGAAAACCGGTGACACTGTCGGTGTGGGGTGGCATGGGGGACACTGCTTTGCATGTGATGCCTGCCGGAAAGGAGATTTCATTCTTTGTGCAAATGCCAGGGTGACAGGGATTTCCTCTGACGGAGGCTATGCAGAATATATGATCGCTCGAGAGGAAGCTCTTGCAAGGGTTCCGGAGGGAATGGCTCCTGAATATGCTGCGCCTCTTTTGTGTGCCGGAGTCACGACTTTCAATGCCCTTCGCCATTGCGGGGCCCGTGCGGGGGATCTTGTGGCGATTCAGGGGATCGGCGGTCTTGGACACCTTGGTATCCAGTTTGCCTCCAGAATGGGGTTTCATACGGTGGCGCTTTCTTCCGGGAAAGAAAAAGAATCTCTTGCTCGTTCACTCGGTGCGCATGACTATATTGATCTCAACTCGGAAAACTCTGTTTCTTCCCTTTCCAAAATGGGGGGAGCCAAAGTGATTCTTGCCACAGCTCCCAGCAGCTCTCTGGCTTCCCGCCTGGTCGATGCGCTCTCGCCCAACGGAAACATGGTCCTTGTTGGTGTCGATGCCAATCCTCTTTCCATATCCCCTCTTCAGCTGATTGGCGGGAGAAAAAGGATTTCCGGATGGCCGTCCGGCCATGCAAAAGACTCCGAAGAGACCCTTTTGTTTGCGCATCAGGCAGGTATCAGGTCAATGGTGGAGACCTATCCCCTGGAACAGGCTGAAACGGCCTACCAGGTCATGATGTCAAACAAAGCCCGATTTCGAGTGGTGTTGACGATGTAGTCTCCTGCCAGACTGTACCCGTTGATTCTGCCAGAAACAGGGAGTAGGGGACTGACATCCTGTCCTCCCTGTCCTGTCCTCCCTGTCCTGGCCTTTTCCTGATCGTCCAAAAGAAGAAGGAGAATAAGCCCTATGCCACCAATAGATAGTCCTTCAACAAATGGAGAAAAGCTCAAGAACCACTTTATTTCTTTCAGGTTTTTCTTTGTTTTTTTATCGATACCCCTGTTTTTTATGGGTGTTCATGACCTTGGAAGGCATTACAAGCAGTACCCAGAGGCCATCAATCTCCTTGAAATTTCGGGAATGCTTCTCATCCTCTTTACTCTTTACAGAACACTGATTGCCGACCTTATCCCGTTTTTGAGCGAACGGATCGGCAAAGAGCGGGCGACATCGGCTCGTTACTTTATCGATTTTATCTTTATCGCATCGGGGGTTTTCATTGTTCTGAGCCTGATGGGCAAAGGCTTTGAAAATCTGGCTCTTGGAGGAACCGTTCTCTCGATTGTCATCGGTGTTGCGGCGCAAAGCAGTCTTACGAACTTTTTTTCCGGTTTTGTCCTGGCATTTACGCAGCCATTCAAGGTCGGGGATGAGATCAGCATTGTCACATGGCAGTACGCAAGGCTGGCCTCGACTTATTCCCATGAAACGCTGGCTCCCGAGTATAGGGGAACGGTTGTTTCCCTGGGAATGATCTATACCCATCTCAGGTCGGATGATGGCAGAAGCTTCATGCTGCCCAACAGTATTCTTCTGCAGGCGATGCTTTTTGAAAAAAATAAAGACGGGGACCGGATTACGCTCAGGATCGATATCCCGTCGTCTGGAAATACGGAAATGATCGAGAGAAAAATCCTTGACTGTTTGTCAGGACACTATGCTCTCTCTCAAAAGGATATCAGTCTCCATCTCCTGGATTTTTCAGCATCAACGGTGAGCTACCGGGTGAAGTTCCCGGCGGGAGATCTTGTTGAGCAGGATGTCAGGGATACGCTTATCCGGTCGGTTATGCCCATTGTGTTACCAGAAAAAAAGGGAGCCGGAGAAGCGCTCTCCTGACAGGTGTTTCCTGCAATAATAAATCTTCTCAGGACAAATTCCTTGCGACGACGACCGCTTCATTGCCGTTTAAAAACAGTGAGACGGTTGGGGTGAGTCCAATCTTCCGGCATTCTTCGGCAATTTCATCAGGATTCAGAAGCCTGTTGCCCTGAGCGTGCTCTCCCAGATTCTGGAAGGCAAGCGGTGGTTTCCCGTCAGCCTTGAGGTCTTCCCTTTTTTGGGGCCATGATGGTTCCCAGAATACGAGGGCTCCTCCGGGTGCAAGACAGGATCGAAACATGGGAAAAAGGATTTCCTTGTCGCTCCAGACATGATGCAGGGCCCTGTTCATTGCGATCATGTCCGCTTTTTTCTCAAGATCCAGGGAGAAAATATCTCCCTGGATAAATCGGAGACGATCCCCGAACCCTTCTTCCCCGGCGCGTCTGGTTGCCTGCTGGATGTTTTCCCTGAATCCGTCCACGCCCAGACCATTGAGTTTGGGAATGTGTCTTGCGAGTGCCCGGAGGTACCATCCATTTCCGCATCCCAGGTCTATGGCCAGTGCGTCGTCCCGGTTGATCTCCGTGAAAAAAGGAATGGCCGGAAAAATCTGGTTTTCAAATATCGGACCAAAGGTTGCCTCGAGCATGGGTCCAAACCAGGGAAGAATGGTCTCCCGTTCTCCCAGAATGATTTCCCCCGGCCGCTCTCCAGTCCGCATGAGTCCTGCTATCCGCTCGGACATATGAGCGCCAAGAACGGCTTGCACCACCTGTGGCATGGACGTCTGGGGGTGGGACGGCCTCATGATTTCGCCAAGAGGAGAAAGAGTGAACTGATGGGTTTCGGCATCAATCAGACCAAATGCATAGGCCGCATCGCACCATCTTTCCACATAGTCCGGATCCATCCCTGTTTTCGTTGCGAGCTCCCTTGAAGTAGAGGGCTCCTTGCCCAAATGTTCAAACAGTCCATTGACGATCCCGATAAAAGAGATATTCAGTGTTGTTGCACCCTGGACCTGAGCTCTGATCTTGTCTTTCATCTCCGAGATTTCTTTCATCGGTATCTGCGCAGACTTCCTTTCCCGGACGCTTTATGTCCGGGAAAGGGAGAAATGCGCTCTCCTTTCTGCTGGGGATTGATATCAGGAATTTTTTTAACGGAGAATCTCCATGAAGATCATCCTGTTTTTGGCCATCATGCTCCCCTCAATGAAGACAAGATGTTGGGACAAGCTGATCTGAGCTGTTTCAAGAGGAAATTCTTCCTGAATGCTGCTGGTGTTTCAAGGCAGATGTGCCTTTTTAGGATGGTTTGCCTGCATTTATTAAAATAGGATAACAGATCCCGGTGTTGATTAGTCAAATTGCTCCCGCTGGATGTCCAGTGGGGCAAAATTCGTTCGTTCGGCAATAAAATCCGGACGGGGATGCCGGGTGAGCAGGAAATCCTCCACAATATTTCCAGTCTGGTTGAAGACGTAAAACAGGTTGACCCGTGGCAGTGGCGTAATGTTGCTGTTGGAGCCGTGCATGATGTTGCAGTCAAAAAAAACGGCTGTTCCTGGCGGTCCTGTGACAGTGTCGATCCCATAACGATCTGACAGATCCACCAGACTTTTATGGTCCGGAACGCCATACTCCTGTTTTTTGAGGGATTCCCGATAATGATTTTCCGGAGTTTTCCCGACGCAGGAGATAAAATGCCGGTGAGAACCTGGTATCAGCATCAGAGGGCCATTTGAGACGTCGTTTCGGGTGAGGAGAATCGAGCAGCTGAGCGCCCGCATGCGCGGCATTCCATCTTCCGCGTGCCAAGTCTCGAAATCCGAATGCCAGTAAAACTCCTTTCCGGTGAATCCTGGTTTGAAATTGAGCCGGGACTGGTGGATGTAGACATCGCCTCCGAGGAGATAACGGGCGATTCCCGCGATGCGTTTGTCTCGCGCGACGCGGGAAAAAAGGGTGTTGTCCCTGTGAATGGCGAACACCGAACGCACCGATTCGCTCCCCGGTTCACATATCGTTTTTTCGGAAGAACGGACGGACGGATCGGTGCGGATCCGGTCGATTTCCGCGCGAAAAACAGCGACCTCGGCTGTATTATAAAGTTCGGGCAGAACCATGTAGCCTTTTTCTCCAAAATCCTCCACCATTTCAGGTGACAGAGGGGGAATGGGCGGATCGGACGAGTGGATAACGGGGTCCATGCGATCCTGCCATTCGGGTTTTCCTGTGTGTCGTGTCGGATACAAGTCGATTGTTTCAGCATGCATGAAGTCTCTCCCCCTGGGGCGGGAAATGTGTTTTCCCGCCCCATTTCCGTAGATTGGTTCAAAATGAATTGCCTGAAGTCAGCTGGCCGGATCGGCGTTCAGAGGATAGACCCCGTTTTCGTCGTGGACTTCTTTCCCGGTCAGCGGTGGATTGAACACACAGGCGAGCTTCATTTCCGTGATCCCCCGCAATAGATGGTCATCGTGCCTGTCCAGGGCATAGAGGGTGCCAGGATGGATTGAATGGATCTTTCCGTCCGTCAATGTTTCGACTTCTCCTTCTCCGCTGATGCAATAGACCGCTTCCAGGTGATTCTGATAGTGGATGTGTGTTTCGGTTTTTGCATAAATGGTTGTGATGTGAAAGGAAAACCCCATCCGGTCATTTTTCAGGAGAAGGCGGGTGCTTTCCCATGTTCGGGTGACGACCCGGCGGTCGGACTGTTCGGACTCAGCAAGCGTTCGTACGATCATTCGGTTGCTCCTTTCAAGAGGATCTTGTGGATATGTGTTTGTTCAGAACTTCCGCGAACGATTCCTCCAGGATATCCATGGCCGTGTTCAGCTGGTCCTTTGTGATGGTCAACGGACACAGGCACTTGACGATTTCCGCGTTCGAGCCGCAGGTTTCCATGATCAGTCCCTTCCGAAAGGCCTCCCGGCAAACTTCTTCCGCGATTTCTCCGTCCGGGCAGGCAATCCCGAGCATCATTCCTCTCCCTTTCACCCTGAGAGAATGCGGTCCGTGACGGAGGGCGATCCGGTTCAGGCGTTCGGTGAGCAACCGGCTTTTGGCGCGCACGCTTCGGGCAAAGGAGTCGTCACTCCAGAAATGTTCGATAGAGGCTGTGGCCGTGACGAAGGCGTGGTTGTTTCCCCGAAAGGTCCCGTTGTGTTCTCCGGCCTTCCACTGGTCCAGTTCCTTTTTCATCAGGACTACCGCCAGCGGCAGTCCATATCCGCTCAGGGATTTGGAAAGAGTGATGATGTCGGGGCGGATTCCCATCTCTTCAAAACTGAAGAAATGTCCGGTCCTTCCGCATCCGGCCTGGATATCATCGACAATCAGCAACATCCCGTTTTTTTTGCAGAGATTTTCAAGTTTTCTCATCCACTCGGCGGAGGCCGTGTTCAGTCCCCCCTCGCCCTGGACAACCTCAACGATAGCTGCTGCGGGTTTGTCGATTCCGCTACTCGGATCGTCGAGGAGTTTTTCCATCATGGCGATGGTGTTCACCTGTTCTCCGAAGTAGTTGGCGTAGGGCATCCGGCTGACGTGTGACAGAGGGATGCCGGCGCCCCCCCGGTGGTGCTGGTTTCCTGTGGCGGACAGGGCTCCGACGGAACATCCGTGGAAGCCGTTCGTGAAGCTTAAGACATTGCTTCTGCCGGTGACTTTTCTCGCCAGTTTGAGGGCGGCTTCTACGGCGTTGGCTCCGGTTGGTCCCGTAAACTGCATGAGATAGTCTTCCATTCCCCGGGGCTTCAGGATGAACCGGTTGAATGTCTCGAGAAAGGCTTCCTTGGCGTTGGTGTACAGGTCCAGACTGTGGGTGATTCCGTCTTGTTCGATATACTCAAGAAGCGCCTGTTTGAGAAAGGGATGGTTATGGCCGTAGTTGAGCGTGCCGGCTCCGGCCAGAAAATCGATATAACGCTGTCCGTCAGTGGCAATCAGCTCCACACCCCGCGCTTCCTGGAACACCGCGGGAAATGAGCGGCAGTAGCTTCGGACGGTTGATTCGTTTTCTTCAAATATTTTCATGATTTCTCCTCTGTTTTCGGTGTAACCGATTCAAAAAAAGGGCCCGCGTGGTAAAGCTCTTCGTCATCGTGTTTTCCCCCGAAGTGATCGTTTCCGGAAAAAAGAAGGCGGGTGGTGAAGGCGACCCGGTAGCGGGAAAACAGCTTGAGGAATAATGCCTGTGAAGCCGCGTTTCGGGGGGAGATGGTCGTTTCGAGAAATCGCACCCCGCGCGGAACCAGACGCTCCAGGAGAGCTTCGAGCATCGATAGGCCCACTCCGATCCCCCTCACTTCCGGGGCCACCGCCACTTGCCAGACAAACAGTGTTTGCGGGAGGGCCGGGAGACGATAGGCCGGAATGAAACCCACCGGTTTTCCGTTTCCATCCTCGGCCAGGATGGATGTATCGGAAAAGTGGGTGCACTGGAGCAGGTTCGCGTAGAGAGAGTTGATATCAAGGGGCGGACAACGTTTGACAAGTTCTGCGACTTGCCGGCCATCACGGTCGGATGGCTCGCGCAATTTAAAAATCCTGTTCCCCGCCCGGTGGACTCTTCCGTGTTGTTTGGGGGGAGAATGTTGCGATTGTTCTCGTATCAAGAGCGACCCTCCTGGCAAGATGAAAAATGGAAACGGATACCCTGGCTTTTGTTGCCAGAAGTGTTCCGTTCAGGATTTGGTTCTTGTTGTGGCGCGTGTGTTGCGATTGTTTCAGGATGGTGCTTTTTTTGATTTCCGTTTGGAAAATGCCAGCTGATTTCTAAAATGCCAACTCGCCGTCTCCACGGACGGGATTGTTAGCGTCGATCCATTTTGTTTTGATGCCTTGAGTAATACGGTCTGTTCTTGTTGATGGTTGCCGCCCGATCGCGGAGCAGGAAGTGCTTCCGATCCCCACTTTTTAGCGGTCCGGAGAAGCCCTTGTATGGCCATCAGAACTGTCTTCGTATTTTTATAGTCTTGCAGGAGGGCGACAGGAAAGTCAAACCATGATGATGGAAAAGTGAGGAGTTGCCTTTGTTTTCGGGGTAAAATTGTTTTTTTTGATCTATTTTTGCTTATTTTCTTGAGAAAATTGGTTCATGGCGATCTTTTTGGAATAAATGACGACGTTTTTGATTGAAGTAATGGGCGAGGGGATGCTAGCATGATCAAGACCCCTGTGGTGTTCTGTTTTTTCTGATGAACAGAACGCCAAGGGGATTTCTGTTTTTTGCGCTTTTTGTCGTGGGACTTTTCCAGAATATTTTGAGACTCGGGCTGGAGTCTCCGGGTTAGCCCCGAGAAGCCCCCACGACAACCGTTTCTCAGGTTTAGTGGCGGGAGCAGTCACTGATCTGCTCTGAAACAACGGACAGGGGGACGCGGTCGATATGCCAGCCAGGCTCAGAAGAAGGGATATCGCTGTTATCAATCTGGCAGTGGCGAGAAAAGCCGCTTTCGGGGCGGCGGTCGGCAACGCGATGGAGTGGTTCGATTTCGGCGTCTACTCCTATCTGGCGGTAACGATCGGCAGGATCTTCTTTCCGGAGGTCGATTCAGACGCCCAGCTGGTGGCGTCGTTTGCAACCTTCGCGGTGGCGTTTGTTGCCCGGCCTGTGGGTGCCGTCTTCTTTGGACGTCTCGGGGACGTGGTTGGACGAAAGATCGTGCTGGTCGCGACGCTCGCCATTATGGCCCTGAGCACATTTTGCATTGGCCTGATCCCCGGTTATCGGACGATTGGATTGCCTGCTGCCCTGCTTCTGTTCCTGGCCCGTCTGCTCCAGGGTTTTTCCACGGGAGGGGAGTATGCGGGGGCCATGACCTATATCGTGGAATACTCTCCGGACAAACGTCGCGGGATGATGGCGAGCCTTCTTGAAGTGGGCACTCTGTCGGGTTTTGTTCTCGGCGCCGGAATGGTTACGGCCCTGACAGCCTGGATGGGGCCGGAAAAAATGTTGCAATGGGGATGGCGCGTCCCGTTTTTTATTGCCGCGCCTCTCGGACTTTTCGCAGCATGGTTCCGGACCCGTCTTGCGGAAACACCCGTGTTCGAATCCCTGGAAAAGAATGCGGAGGGCAGGGAATCCTCTGTGCCGTTCAGGGATCTTTTTTTCGTGCACTGGAGACCGATGCTCCTTGGCCTGGGGCTGGTGTTTTTTTACAATGTCATTGATTACATGGTTCTCTCGTATATGCCTTCCTACCTCTCCGCCGTCATGGGATACGGGGAGACCAAGGGTCTCCTGCTGATTCTGGTTGTGATGCTGATTATGATCCCGGTTGTCATTCTGGTTGGCGCTGCCAGCGACAGATGGGGCAGAAACCCCATCATCCGTGGAGCGCTCGTAAGCCTGATTTTCCTGTCCCTCCCCGCTTTCTGGATGGTCAGGGAAGGGAATGACGCTGTCGTTTTCTCGGGTCTCGTCCTTCTTGGAGCCCATCTGGCCGCTTTTGAAGGAACGATGACGTCAACCCTACCCTCTCTTTTTTTTACGGAAGTCCGCTACGGCGCCCTGGCGATCACCTATAATTTCTCGACGTCCATTTTCGGAGGAACAACGCCCCTGGTCCTGTCTCTTCTGGTCAGGACGTTCCACGACAAGTTTGTTCCCGCGTATTATTTGATTGGCGCGGCGTTTATAGGACTCGTTGTCAGTCTGTTTGTGAAAGAGACGGCCAGCCGGTCCCTCAGGGGATCAACTCCTGTTGTCGAGCATTCGGGGGAGATCGGCGAGGTTTTGGCCCGCCAGGAAGAAGCCGTCTGGTGGCATGAAGAGCCCGAAGCCCAGGTTCAGAAAGCCATGGAGCAGGAGAGATCCGGGAAGGATCCTCCTGAGAATCTGTCTTGAAGAGGGCCGGGTTTTCCCGGAATTCGCCTTTTTCATGGATGGGGCCATTCGTTCGTCAGGGCGAGTGTTTGACTTTATCCCTGGAAGGGCAGGAAAAACCCCGTAAGCCCTCATTCCGGTCATTTTCCCGTCTTGCAATCTTTTATTTAATTCCCGGAAAATTGCTTGACGTAACGGGACAAAAAGGGTAAAAGGGCCTGTAAGTTTTTTCAGGATCGCTCATTCAGTCTTTTTATGGGATTGTTTTCTCAAGGGGCAGAGGTTCTCTGGTCTTATGGGGGAACCAAACAATACCGTAAAGGGTTTGATCGCTGTTCATTCTCGCTTCGTTGCCCGTTTTTTGGTGGTGAAGCGAATATCTTGCCAGGGATGAGAGATGAGGGAGAAGAGAGACTTCGTGTCCGGAACTCCTCTCCGATGGTTTTTCATGGGAGGCATCCTGCTTGTGTCGGCCTTCCTTGGGAGCTGTGGAGGTGGAGGGGGCGCATACGGACCTGCTTATGTGCCTGAGTGCACTTGTTGCTGTTCAAACTACTACACACCTTATTCTTATCATGCCGCTCCGAAGTCGAATGTACCGATTTCGGCAGCGATGCTTCATGATACCTCCGGTCCGTTGCCGAATGTTTCAGCCAACCATGGTTCGATCAAGGGGATCGCCAGGAAGGGTGGCCACAAGTAGAAACCGATTCAGGATGTTTTATCCGTCAGGAGGAAAATATGAAAAAAATCAACGTCTTGAGATCTCTTGTTTTAGGGACATCCTTTCTGTCGATGGTCTTTTTGTCGGCATGCACTTCCACAGGAAGTCTCGGTTTGATCTCGAACAGCGAAACAGAAACGGATCTTGGTCCACATGATTCACACCGATTTCACCGTGTGGGAAGCGAGATAACGGGGACAGCCTGTCGCCATTTCATCCTTGGAATTATTCCGTGGGGGGATTCTGATGTCGAAACGGCTCTGCGTCATGCTCTCCACGCCCACCCATCCCTGAAAGCGGACGGCCTGGTGCATGTGACGACAGAGACTTCATTGTACGGATTCTTCCCGCTCTATGACGTCTATACCCTGACGTGCACAACGGTCAAGGGAATTCCGATCAGGTTCGATCATTCGCCATCGGTCAAAAAGCAAGTGTCAAAGCCTGTTCAGAACTGACCCTTTTTAGCCTGATTGTTGCCCTGAAAAGAGGGTGGGGTTTCCCCATCCTCTTTTTTTTGTCATTTTTCTGGATTTGCTTATCGAATATTGATAGTTAAATTTTTTTTATTTACCGATAATTCAAAAAAACATTGATTTTGTTTTTTATTTCTTTTATAAATTTTTTATCTACATATTTTTTATCGATTTTTTTTGTTGTTTTTATTTTAATAAAAAAATATTATGTTAAATTTTTTGCATTGGTATTTTTTTGTGGTATGATTTCCTCGTGTCACCAACTCCTTTATGAATGTATCGGAAGATACCTTCATTCATGAAAGGGCCTGGTTGGGGTGTTAGGGGTTTGAGGTCATTACAAGGGAGGGGTCATCATGGAAGTCATGGCGGAAACAGAAGTGAGCGCGTCGATTGGGGAAACAGGTCTTTCAAACGTGGCAAAAAAGACCAATGATGCGGGTTTTACAATGATTGAGCTGTCGGTGGTCCTTTTGGTGATTGGTATTCTGGTGGCGGCGGCGTTGCTGGGCTACAACTCGTTTGTGAATGGCGGAAAGATTGCGGCAACGAAAACGGAAATTGAAAAGCTGATCGAGACCGCCCACAACTATGCCCAGGCAAACGCCGGTCAGGTTGGGGGAACATACAACGGTCTGACGGCTTACGCGGCAGGGGGGTATGTTGCCGGTTCGACCACCATGCTTCCGTCTTCCTACACAACCCAGGGAGTCCTGAATCCCTACGGTGGTTATGGGACGATTGCGACAGGAACAAACACCAACCAGTTCACTTTGTCGGAAACCGGTCTGAGTACGGATGGTTGTACGGCCATTCTGAATGCGTATTCCTCCCATGGTACGGGAACCTGCGCAGGTGGAACACTGACATTGACAATGAACTGAATTCTTTTTGATTGGGGATCGGTCGATGGACAAGGTTCGTCATGCAAAAGATGGCGGATTTACCATGATGGAGCTGACAGTCGTTCTCTTTGTCATGGCACTTGTCACATCGGCCTCTCTGATCGGTTACCGTTCTTATATTCACGGGGCCAATATCTCGGCATTGTCCCAGGTGATCAGAAACATCAGAACGGCATCCCATCAGTATATTCAAATAAACAGCTCCTATTCGGGGCTTTCATGCCCTTCCCTTTCCGCTTCCGGTATCTGGCCTCCGTCAGGATGCAGCGGTACCTTCTTTGCTCTTTCCATACCACAGACTTCCGTCTCGGTGGCAACGGGGTCCACGCCCTATCAATTCTCGATCGTAATCCTTTCAAGCTATTTCACCGATACGGACTTTGAGGCCATCTGCAACCAGTTTTCGTCGCAGGCAACCCAGTGCAGCCCTTCGTCCGGATCTTTGACACTCGGTTTTTGAGAGAACCCTTTTACCCGACCCTTCTGTCTCAGAAGGTATTCTGAAGGATGCCGCATGAAAAGCCTGTCATGGAATGATAGTGGACCTTTGCAGGATGGATGGAGATGGATCAGGCCCCTTTTTGAAGATGAGCTTATTACCGACGTCCACATAAAGGGGGAGGGCTGTTATGTGCGTCGTCGGGGAGTTATCGAGGATACTGAGATTACCGTTTCCCAGAGTTTTATCCAGTGGTTGCTTGAGACTTACGGACAGGATGCTTCCTTCGGGTTCGATGATGTCAGGATCCGTATGCATATCCTGGGATCCATCAATGGCTATGACATGGCGGTCCGTGTTCTTCCCCGCCGAATTCCTCCGCTGGAGCAGCTGGGGCTTCCTCCTGTTTTTTCCGAGCTGATCCAGCTGAAAAGAGGACTTGTTCTGGTGACAGGAGCCGTCGGATCCGGGAAAACAACCACGCTCGGTTCACTGATCCAGGCCATCAATGAGGTTCGTCCGGTCAATATTATTACGATCGAAGATCCCGTTGAACTGATCTACACCCCCATCAAGGCACGTTTTTCCCAAAGGGAGATCGGAGGGGGTGTCAGTACATACCCTCAGGCTATCCGGGATGCCCTCAGAGAAGATCCCGACGTCGTCCTTGTGGGTGAGACCAGGGATCCGGAAGCACTTGAAGCGGTTATGACGCTTGCGGAAACGGGAAAGCTCGTCTTTACGACACTTCATTCGATTGATGTCGCCCAGACCTTTCATCGGATCCTCGACAGCTTCCCGGCGCACAAGCAGCCGATTATTCGTGCCCAGTGCTCAATGGTCATCCAGGCGGTCGTGAGTCAGGTGCTTGTTCCGACTGTTAATGGCGACAGGGCCGTGGCGCAGGAATTTGCCTTTTTGAATGAAGCCATCAGAAATATCATCCGAAGCCGGGAGGACAAGCTGCATCTGTTGTACCCGGAAATTGAATCAATGGAAAAACAGGGGGATACTCATTTCCGCACTTTTACTGGAAGCTTCAGGCGTCTTGTCTCCCGGGGCCAGATCACTCTTGAGACTGCCCGTCAGTTTGCAACCCGGCCCAGGGATTTTTCCGGGGGATAAAGATTGGGAAACCCTCTGGATTCCTGATATTCTCATTTGCTTTTTTAGGTTTTTTTATGCTTTGTTCTTTTCCGGATATGGGGTGTCAGGTTTGAAACGGTTTGGCCAGATGAGAGTCCAGGAAGAGTAGAATGTTGAAAACCCTTTCAATGCGTTTCAAATCGGGGAACATCCCCCGGAGATCCGTGCTGTTTAGAGGCGATCAGGTCGTTTCCGCCGGCTCCTTGCCTGATATCCCCTCCCGTTCGGACTGTGTCATTTATTTCCCCGCGGCTCTCTCGCTTGTTTTCAGAAGTTCGCACGTGGTGTCCGGTTCAAGGAAAATGTCCCTGACGGATTCAAGGAAGCTGATTGCCGGAAGTCTTGGAATTCCTCCGCGACAAATATTGACGTTGAATGTGCCGGATGGATTCTGGTGGTTTGTTTCTCCTTCCGGATGGGAAGCCGTCGACCAGACCCGTCCCGTCTATCTGGGGTTGCCGGCACTTGTGCGCCCGATGGGGACGATTGCCACCGATCCTTTGGGTGTGTACGGGTACCTGTTCCCGGTGATGGGAGCTGAAAGTCCGGAGGCGGTCTCCGGGTTTGTCGTGGTTCTTCTGTCTGGTGGCGTGATGGAGTCGAATGTCATCTCCATGGCGACCGTCTCCAATCCCCAGTCGTTCCTCCTTGGCATTTCTTCTTTTATGGATCATTTGCTTCAGACGATTGCCCGGGAGGAAGGGACGGCTCCCAAGGAGGAGATCTCCTGGATCAGGGATGCCCGAAACAGGAATGCGCTGGACTGGAATCAAGTCGCGGGTCCGATTCAGGATGTGCCTTTTGACCTTCTGGGAGATGCTCTCAAGGACCCTCCGTTTGTCCACGAATCCCTTTCATCCCGGAATGCCAGCTGGCGTTCGATTTTTCTGAAAGTTCTTCCGGGATCCCTTCTTGGAATGGTTGTATTTTTGACGGCCTTTCTGACTGTCAGGCACTTCGATCATGTTGCGGTCGAAAGGACGCGTATCCTGAAAGCCCGTCACGAACTGCTTCTCGCCAGGCTTTCGAATGCAAAAATGGTTCATCTCCTTCTGTCGAACGTGAACTCGGACCTGTCTTCCCAGATGGATCTCTCATGGGCAATGAAACGCCTTGATCTCGCGAGCCGCTCCCTGGACTCGAGGGAGCTGATCCTTTTCAGGGCGGGTGCTGCGAAATACAACTGGTTTATTGAGGGACGCGCTCCGTCCAGGATTCTTCTTGACACGCTGGCTGGCAGAACGAAGGATCAAATCAATGCAGAACATCTTTTCCTCACGAACCCGCGTCCGATCTATCTTCCGGTGGAAGATCTTTCTCCCTCCTTCCTGTTCCAGGGGCAATGGAGCGGTCTGGTCAAAAAATCGGGAGAGTCGAAATGAACAGGATTCCCCCTTTCCTGTTGGCTACGGTGGGGCTTTTCTTCATTCTTCTCATCGGGTTTGTTTCCCTTGGAGGGGCACTTCTCTCTTTTCTTCATGATCATGAAAAACTTTTGAACATGGAAGAACTGGCAAAGGCTGATCCGTTTCTCGCCAGGGAGCTTTTGAGGGTCCGGACGATGATCAGGCACGATGAGTTTATTCTTGGTGCAATTGATGACAATCTGGAATCCGGAATTGCGGATTTTGGTGCAGTTCGGTCGATTTGGGGAATCCCGATCCGATTTGAACCGCTTGACGGGCATGGACCAACGGAACTTGGAGACATGAAGCCGGTCGTCGGGGTCGGTGGGCTGAGTGGCAGGCTCTGGGAGAGTACGTGGAAACTTTCCACTCCTGCGAGTCTCAGTACTGTCCTGTTTCTCATGCCTTATCTCGAGTATCTCGCACAGAAGGACAAAGCTCTTGTCAGCCGGGTGAAGTATCTTTCGAGTGCGGGTGTATCAGGTGGATTTTCAAAAAAAGACACGCCCGGAATGCTCGATATCCTCGTCCATTTTGAGGGTACCAGGCCTCACGTGGCTTCACCCCTTGAAGGGGCTCTGATTAAAAGGCAACGGCTCCAGGACGCTCTGGCGGCGATGAAACAAAAAAATCTGCCCCCCAAAAGCGCGCATCGGTAGTTTTTTTACGGATTGAATGAAAGGTCTAATTCATGAACAGAGCGTCTGTCTTTCTTGCTTCCATCCTGGCCACTGCGACGAGCTGTTTTTTTCTGATCTCTGCGGGACAGGCCCAAGCGATGGCTTCTCCTCAAAGTGGTAGCCCCGGCGCAGTCCAAGAGCCTGCCCCGATTTTCGAGCTGTCGGACCAGGACAGGTCCTATTATGAAAATTTGATCAGGCTCAAAAAGGAGATCCTTATTGAGAAGCTTGAATTGGAGAAATGGGAGCTTCAGAAAAAAATGGGATATTCCGGTCCGGCAATGCGACATTTGACCCAAAAAAAATCCGGTCCTCCCAGAGATCGGCTGATTGTCCGTGCGGTTTCAGGACACCACGCCGTTGTCTTTTTTCAGGGACTGGATCGGGTTGTCTCCGTGGGAGAAATTTTGGGGGACCTTGAAATTCGCAGTATAGGTGCGAAGTCGGTGACGGCCAGAAATAGAAAAACAGGCCGGATTGAGGTTTTTGCCCTTTCTGAGGGGGGCATTTCTCAGGCACAAGGTCGACACAAACCCTTTGGAACGGGAGCCATCAAATGAAGACAAGCCGTTATTGCCTGATGCCTGTTTTTGTCCTGCTGTTGTTGTCTGCCTGCCAGAGCGCACCGGTTGCCAAAAAGGGGACCCTCTCAGATTTGCATCCTGTCTATGACAAAAAGCTCGGAAAGGTCGATCCGGCCCTTCCTCAGGTTGTTCTGCCTCTGCCGCAAAAAGAGGTTCATTCCCGGGATTATGACTATCTGAACACGTTGGTCAGTGGTGATTTCAGGGGAACAAGGCTTTCCGACACGCTCGAACTGATCATGCCGGAAGGGATTACCGTTGTCTGGGGGGACATGAACCCTTCGGAACATGTCTTTATCTCCATCCGGAAAAAAACGCTGAGGCAGGCCCTTGACCTGATCCTGAAACCGATGGGAGCCGCTTTCCTTGCATCTGCGGACCATATCAGGGTTACGCGTCATGAGACCATTCTCTTTAGGCTCCCGGTTCCCAACATCAAGACCATTTTGATGGGGTCGGTGGGCTCGAACCCGACCACTCCCGGAGGGAGTTCCGGAAGTTCCGGCGGCATGGGAGGTGGAATGGGCGGTGCCATGGGCGGCGGCATGGGAGGTGGAATGGGTGGTGCCATGGGCGGCGGCATGGGGGGCATGGCCGGTGGGATGAGTGGCGGCATGGGGGCTAATCAGGGGACCCAAACCTCAGGCAATGTGACCGTCAACATGTCGAGCGGGCTTGTGACTTTCTGGGATTCGCTCAAAAAAACGCTTGACGGAATGAAGGGGCCTCATGGCGTTGTTCGTGTCGATACCGAATCAGGTTATGTGTACGTTCATGACCAGGTCGACCGGACAACGGATATGAAGGACTACCTCAACCGTGTCAGGAATGCGCTGAGAAAGCAGGTTTACCTGAAGGTTGAAATCGCCGAGATCCAGCTGAACCAGAACAATTCTTTCGGAGTAAACTGGAATGCCCTCCTGAAAGGAGTCGGGGCACAGTTCACCACAATTGGAGCCGGTGCCCAGAATGCGGGACTTGCGGCGACGGGATCACAATTTGCCCCTTACTCCATTGGTGTCACGAGCCCTAACGGGACCAGTACCGCCATTTTGCAGGCCCTGGACCAGATCGGCCACGTGCATCTGGTCAGCCAGCCCCGGATCCTGACCTTGTCCGGACTTCCGACGACGATCAATGCGACAACCAATATCCCTTACCTCCAGAGTGAAATGCCGTTTGCCTTTGGTGGCCTCAACTCTTCTTCCCTGGTTATCCCGCAGATCTCTTATGCGACAGTCGGGTTGAACCTTGAAATCACCGCGGTGATCGATCATGACTCGATCAGGCTCCATGTCGTCCCGGTCTTGAATACCCTGACGCAGTTTGTCTCCATTGCTGTCCAGGGAGTCGGGACCTTCCA
>JAKAYF010000035.1 GCA_021816465.1 Nitrospirota bacterium | reverse complement strand
CGCCCCGATCCGGATCAGATCCTCCGACTTCCTGTAGAGGGCATAAAGCCTCAGGAACTCCCGGACCATCGCCTTATGGTCTTCCTCCACGATATCGTTCATCACCCTGGAGCGACTTTCGAGAAGATCAACCGCCGGATAGATCCCTTCGGAAGCCATCGTCCTGGACAAGACAATATGTCCGTCAAGAATCGCTGCCAACGCCTCGGACAATGGATCCGAAGGCATATCCCCACCCTCCACGAGAACAGTATAGATCCCCGTGATGGATCCATCTCCATCGACACAGCCTGAACGTTCGAGAAATCGGGGAAGCTGGGCGAATACCGAGGGGGTATACCCCCTCGTTGTCGGAGGCTCTCCTGCGGCGAGACCGACCTCCCGGAGGGCCATCGCAAAGCGCGTCAGGGAATCCATGACAAAAAGAACGGATTTGCCCTGGTCCCGGAAATACTCGGCGATACTCATCGCCATCAGTGCGCCACGGATTCTCAAAAGCGGTGACTGATCCCCCGTAGAAACAACCAGAACCGCCTTGGAAAGCCCTTCTTCTCCGAGATCCCGTTCGATGAACTCCCGGACTTCCCGACCACGCTCACCAATAAGGGCAATGACCGAAACATCGACGCTCGCATCTTTCGAAAGCATCCCCAGAAGCATGCTTTTCCCCACCCCCGCTCCGGCAAAAACACCGATTTTCTGCCCCTGTCCGATCGTCAGGAAAGCATTGATCGAACGGATCCCAAGATCGAGGACATGGCTGATCCTCCGCCTTCCCATCGGATTGATCGACTCTCCGTAAAGAGCCATGGACTTGTCTCCGGGCGGGTCAGGCCGACCATCGAGCGCCCTGCCCATCGGATCGACAACCCGGCCCAGAAAACGCTCCGAAACCCGAACCACCGGACGGGATTCTCGCCGAACGACCCTGGTCCCCGGGCGGACACCCCGAAGATCCCCAAGCGGCATCAGAAGGCTCCGGCCTTCCCTGAAACCGATGACTTCAGCGGAGATGGGCCTCTCTCCCCGGATCTCACAGAGTTCTCCAATTCCCAGATCAAGACCTCGGACTTCAAGCGTGAGTCCGACACCCTGCACGACAACTCCCCCCTCAACGACAGGATCAAAGGAAGAGAGCTGCTCTTTCCATCCGGAAAGGATCCCCTCGATCTTCTCGCCAAGAGTTCCCGCTTCGGTCATTTTTTTATTCCTTCCCGAAGCAGGTTTTCCAGCTCCCGCACTCCGGAAAGAGGATCCACCGAAGAAGAACGGAACTCTGTCCGGAAGGAAAACTCCGAAAGCCCCGTCCCCGGGTCGGATTCAAGGGAAATATTGCGAAGGGAGAGATCTGTCCTGAGATCAGGATCAAGGCTGTTCAGCCGCTGTTCCATCCCGGGTGATATGAGAAGGACACCCGACAGATCCGCCGATCTCTTCCGGATCGCCAGTTCGATCACGTTTCTGATGCCTTCGCGGGTTGAAAGACTCTCGCCGACAAGTCTTCCCACGGCATCCACAACAATGTCGGCCATCACATCAAGGTGGGCTTCCAGGCTTTTTTCCAACGATTTCGGAAGACCGTCCGCCCAGGCAAGCAGTGCCGCACGAAGAGGCTCCATTTGCTCCTTCGACTCCTCAAGCCCCCTGGAAAATCCCTCGCGATAACCTTCTTCCCTGGCCTTTGCTTCAATAGCCTCAAGCCACCGGTCCCCCCTGAGCTCAGGTTCGACAACAGCCACACGCTCCTTCTTGACTCCCCGGCCACTGACACCGCCAAACAGATTGAACTCACCGCCCTCGCCCCAGGCCGTAAAACCATCGCCACGCTTTTCTCCATCCCCCGGATTCTCAGACAATTTTCTCTCCTCCCTTCCCGGCGATCACAAGCTTTCCCTCTGCTTCCAGACGGCGGACAATTTTCAGGATCTCCTGCTGGGATGCCTCGACCTCTCGAAGGGGAATCCCTCCCATGTTCTCGATATCGTCCTTCAGCGTGGCCTGCGCCCTTGTTGACATATTCGAAAGGAACTTGTCCCGGATCTGCTCGGCTGCTCCCCGGAGAGCCTTGGTCAGGACATCTCTTGGAATAGCCTGCAGAATCTGCTGGATTCCACGGTTATCAAGAAGAAGAAGGTCATCGAAGACAAACATCAGAGCCCGGATCTGCTCGGCAAGTTCCTGGTCGCTCTGGGTAATATAGTCAAGAATAACCTCCGCCGAGGTTCTTTCCATTTCGTTCAGCAGTCCGGCAACCTTCTCGATTCTGGAAGACCCAGAGACACTTCGCGTCGACCCGAGAAGCTGCATTTCCGTCGACAGGACTTCTTCAAGATCCTTGACGACCTGCGGGTTGATATCCTCGATCGTGGCCAGTCTCAGGACAACATCGGCCCGAAGGATTTCCGGCAGATAGTTCAGCACAGACGAAGCCTGGGCCGGGTTCAGATAAGAGATGATCAGGGCAATCGTCTGGGGATGCTCCTTCCTGATCAACGTCGCGATGGCTTTTGCATCCATCCATTTAAGAGACTGGAGACTACCGCCATCCTGATCGTTCATCATCTCGATAATCTTGTCCGCCTGCTCTTTTCCCAGGGATTTCTCAAGAATTGATCTCATATACTTTTCGCCGACATTCGGCATGTTCCGGGTGACCTTGTAGAGGACACCGAACTCCTCCATGACAGAGTCGACCTCTTCCGGGGTGATATCCCCCATCTGGGCGATCAGGTTCGAGATCACCGCCACCTCCTTGGCCTCGAGATTCCGGAGGATCTCCGAGGCGGACTCCGGACCAACCGTCGCAATGAAGATCGCGGCCTTTTCAAGACCTGACAGTTTCCGTTTTGCCACAAGACTCTCCCTGTCCTACTTTTCCTTCAACCAGCTTCTGATCACCTGGGCCGCCTGCCCGGGATCCTCCTGGGTCATTCTCGCAACCTCTTCCCGGGAAGAGGGCTTGGCTGTTCCTTCCGCACCTTCCTGGGGAGGCCCTTCAGCCATCTGGAGGGTCGGCATTGCCGGCTTCCACTGGGTCATGCTCTTCAACAGGGGCCTCAGGACAAGGATCCCGAAGAGAAGAAGAAGAACACCGCCGAGAAAAATCTCGAGAAGCGGAACAAACGGGGCAATCGACGACTCGAGGTTATGGTCCGGATTTTTGACGACACCCGACGCATTCTCCGCAAAAGGAACCGACAGGACAACGACCTGGTCCCCGCGAGCAGGATCGAAACCCATCGCATTCTGGACAATATGGGTAAAGTCCTGGATTTCCTGGGCGCTCCTGGGTTCATAAACCGTCTTTTTGCCTTTTGTTCCGGAAACCGAAACCAGCCTCTGGTTGACAAGGACGGAAACCGAAACCCGCTTGATCGTTCCCACTGGCTCCATCACATGACTGGTGGTTTCACTCACATCATAATGGTCGATTTCTTTCCGCTTCGAAAAACTCGTCTCCGACCCATTGCGGGGACCAAGCGGCGGAGAAGCGACTTTTCCTGTCGCGCCAGGGACATTTGAGAGAAGTCCCGGAACTCCGACCGGAAGGATTTTCGTTCCTTTGGACTCCTGGCGAATTTTTTCCCTGTCTTTCAGCACCCTCCCGTTCGGGTCATAGCTTTGGCTTGTTTTTTCAATCCTGCGGAAATTCAGCTCTGCCGTTACCCGGACAACCGACTGGTCCGGTCCGAGTACCTTGTCGAGCATCGACTGGAGCTGTACCTGGAACTGTTTCTGAACATGCTCCTGATAGGCAAGCTGGGCGGAAGTCAGCTCTCCCGGAATCATCGATGGCTTTTTGCGGTTCAGGATCTCACCCTCGGTATCAACCACCGTGACGTGCCTGGCAACAAGTCCGGGCACAGCATTCGAAACCAGATGGACAATACCGTTGACCTGGCCCCTCGAAAGACTTTCTCCCTGTTTCAGTCGAACAAGGACCGATGCATGGGCACCATTTTTCTCCCGCAGAAAAACCGAGTGAGTCGGAAGCACGATCGAAACTCTTGCAAGAGCGATCGGATGCATCTCCTCGATCGTCCGGTCAAGCTCAGTCTGAAGAGCCTCAAGATACTGGACTTTCTGGGCAAAATCCGTCGTCGCAAGCGATGGGTGGTTGAAGATGTCAAAACCCGCACCGTGATGTCTTGGCAGGCCCTCATCCGACAACTGCATCCGGAGCGCATAGACATCCTTCGACGGAACCCGGATCAGGGCCCCTTTTTTCGATACATGATAGGGAACGCCCAGACGGTCAAGGTGGGACTGGATTTCCATCGAGTCCCCGGGAGAAAGGTTGGAGAAAAGAACGGAAGAATCTCCTTGCCGCCCGAGGAGGGAAAAAACGACCAGCGTTGCGATAAACCCTGCGGCAACAAGGCCTGCAACCACTTTTCTGGCAAACGAAAGCTCTGAAAAGCGGTTCGCAAGATTTCCCAGAACGTCTCTTAAAGCACCCATTTCTGCCCTCACCACTAAAAAGTTCCGTCCGCCCTGTTCCCGAAATCATTTCGGGAACTTACATCGGCATGTTCATCATTTCCTGATAGGCCCGGACAATCTTGTCCCGCACCTGCATCATGAGCTGAAAGGAAACATCTGCCTGTGCCATCTCCACCATGGTCTGATGGAGTGTCACATTATTTTTCCCGGTGGAGTAATCCTGTATGGTCTTGTCCGCCTCCACCTGGATCGCATTGACCTTGCTGATGGAGTCCTTGAGCACATTGACAAAGGAAGACTCGGGAGTCGCAAGGGAAGATTTTTCCGGACCATGTGGAATCCCCGCCCCAGAGACGCCCTCGCCTCCAGGCAGGGAAGAAATACCTTTGAAACCCGCCAGCGGATTGTAGACCGGACCAGAGTTATGCATGGATTGTCAAATCCTTCTTTGCCATCTGTTTCGTATTGGCAAGAGCCGTAAGATTCGACTCATACGCCCTTGAGGCATCGGTCAGATTGACCATCTCCTCAAGCTTGCTCACGTTCGGGTGGTAGACATACCCGGAACGGTCGGCATCCGGGCTCATCGGGTCAAAAACTTTCTTGAGCGGTCTTGGATCCTTGATCATTCCCATAACGCGGACCTCCTTCACAGGCTCCCTGGTCTGGTCGGAAAGGACATCGAAGAAAGACTTGCCCGGTGCCACCGCGGCAAAGACGACATCCCTCCGCTCAAAAACGCCTTTTTCGTTCCCGTGAACACTGTCGGCATTGGCAAGATTCCCCGACAGAACGTTCATCCGAACCCTCTCCGCCTCCATTCCTCCGGCGGATATCCTAAGCGCATCAGAAAAAGCCATTTTTCCTACCTCCCGCTGCCCCTGATGGCATCTCCAAGAAGACGGTACTTCCAGGAGACCATCTGGGCTGCCGCATTGTAATTTCCAGTATTTGAAGCCAATTTCTGCATTTCCATCTCAATATTGACCGTATTCAGATCATTTCCGACCGTCTCATCCGGATTGACCAGGATCGATCCGGAGACACGGTCGATCGAATCCCTTGTCGGCCGGGAAACAGCCCGGGCCAGGGCGCTCTTGAAAGAAAGGTCCTTTGCCTGGTAGCCGGGAGTGTCCTGATTGGCGATGTTCGAAATCAGCAGCATATGTCGCTGGGCCCTCAGGTCAAGATCCTTCTTGAGAAGATAGACCGTCCTGTCGAAAAGATGCACCCTTTCCATCCGAACCTCCGAAAAGGACCTTGCCGGTCCCTGATCAAAAATGACATTTAAAAATTAGCAATTGGCATGCCATGAAAAAATCCCCAAAAAGGGCCCTATTCGCGCCCATGGGGGAAATTTATTCCTGGTTTCCTTCGGAGTCCCCGGAAACAGAGACACCATACTCATGCAATTTATTCCGCAAGGTCCTCACCGAGATCTCAAGCATCCGGGCCGCCTGGGTCCGATTCCCCGAACAGGACTCAAGAGTCATCAGGATCAGGTCACGCTCGACCTCCCGGACCGACTTGCCTGGACGACAGGAAAAGCTGTCCTGGAGCTGAACCTCACGCTCCTTTGCCGATTCACAGGATAAATGGTCCTCGGGAGGGAGGGAGCCGCCTTCCCCCATCGCAAGGTGCTCCATTCGAATGTCATCTCCTCCCGAAAGGAGTGCCAGCTGCGTCAGGAGATTTTCAAGCTCCCGGATATTGCCCGGAAACTCTCCGCGGGAAATCGCTTCCATCGCCCCCTGCGTCAAATTTCCGACAGGTATTCCATCCTCGCGCAACCTCCCGAGAATGTGACGGGACAGGAGAGGAATATCTCCCTTCCTCTCCCTCAGGGCAGGCACCTGCACGGGGAACACCCTCAACCGGTAATAAAGGTCTTCCCTGAACTTTCCTGATACCACCAGCTCCTTCATGTTCCGATTTGTCGTGGCGACAATCCGGAGGTCGACCGGCACGGGAGAACTCCCCCCGACACGATCAACCTCTCTTTCCTGGAGCACTCTCAGAAGCTTGGCCTGGAGAGAAAGCTCCATCTCCCCTATTTCGTCGAGAAGAATGGTTCCGGTATCCGCCAGCTCGAACTTTCCTATTTTTCTCGAGACGGCACCGGAAAAGGCTCCTTTTTCATAACCAAAAAGCTCAGGCTCCAGAAGACCATCCGGGATGGCAGCACAATTGACCGCGACAAAGGGGCGATGGGCCCTTGGAGAAGCCTCGTGAACAAATCGGGCCAACAGCTCTTTTCCGGTCCCGCTCTCCCCCTCGATCAAAACGGTCGCCTGGGTCCTGGCAACCGACTCGACCATTTTGAGAAGTCTCAAAAATCGGGCGTCTGAGGTCAGGATCGGACGTCTGAGCTTTTGCCAGATCCCTTCTCCCTCCCCCGAAGCCCCTTTCTGGCGGGTCAGGAGCGCGCCATCAGGTGATAAAAGACGACGGAGAGCCTCCGGAGAAAAAGGTTTCATCAGAAAATCAACCGCCCCCTGTCTCATGGCATCAACCGCCTGGGGGACAGAACCAAAGGCCGTCATCAAAATGACACGGGTTTCTGGGCTGATGCGGCGAAGCGTGGTCAAAAGAGCCCATCCATCCATCTGGGGCATTTTAAGATCCGTGATGACCCACTGGTATGGACCCATATCCTCAAAACGACGGAGAGCCTCCTTTCCGTTCGAGGCAAGATCAACCATATATCCGTCCTCCCGCAATGTTTCCTGGAGAGCAAGCGACATTTCGGACTCATCATCGACCACCAGAACAGGGCCTTGTGCATTCATCTCAATTCTTCCTCCAGAAGTTGTCCTGACCAGATGTCTCCGCCCGTCCGGTCCAGACTCTCGCCCGGACCGGGCAGCTGAACCATGAAACAGCTCCCATTTTCGTCTGAATCGACCTTCAGCAATCCCCCGTGGGCAAGCACAATCTTCAGGACAATCGGAAGACCGAGCCCCGTCCCTTTGGACCTGGTGGTAAAAAACGGGTCAAAGATCTTCTCCCTCATCTCCCGCGGAATTCCCGGACCATTGTCCTTTACGAAAAAAATGGCTCCCCCTGACCTGCTGCGGAGAAGAGACAGCGTGACACTTCCGCCTCCCGCATCGAAGCATGCCTGAAACGCATTCGTGACGAGGTTGAAGATTGCATGATAGATAAGCCCCTCATCACCGTTAACCAGAAAGGGAGAAGGCTCGTCAACCGCAAAAGAAACCGTGGGCCCTCCGGCCCTCCCCCGCATGATACCGATACGGGCACAGTCGGAAGACAGGCGCTCCAGAAGATCATGCCCGGAAAAAAGAGAGCGGGAAACATTCGGAATGCGGGTATGAAAAAGAAGATTTCCAATCAGTCGATCCATTGATGTAACCGAGGACCTGATCCCTTCCAATGCCTGACCTCCCCTGGTGCCCGCATCCCGGGCCAGCAGACTGGAAAAAAGCTCTATGCTTCCAAGGGGATTCCGGAGTTCATGGGCAATCATCGCAACCATCTCTCCCATATCCCGAAGTCGTCTGTCCCGCGAAACCTCTTCCTCCATCTCCCGAAGTCTTGTGACATCGTTCACGATCAGAACATAGCCTGAAGAGCGATTCTCATCATCGACAACCCTTGAAATCTCAATCAAAAGAGAGCGACCTTTCCAGGAAACGGCCAATGGATCTTCCCGTTCGGCAATCGGCCATATTTCCCACTTCCGGAGAAGGGCCAGAAGTTCTGAATCATCCGGAGACAGCCATTTCTCCACTTGCGGATTGCTCCATAAAACCTGGCCTCCAGGAGTCAGGACCAATACCCCCGAAGGAAGACTCTTCAAGATCGTTTCAAGAAACTGTCCCTGGCTGGCAAGCGCCCGGTCACGGTCGCGAAGCTCTCTTGACAGCTCTGAAATTTTCCCCTCGAGACCGGCGTATTTTCTGGACAGCGACTCCGATGCTTCCTGAAAAGTAGAAAATGCCAGGGCAAGGGCATCCTCCCCGGAATGGGCCATTCTTTCCCTGTGTTCAGACAGACTGTCTTTCATGAACCGACTCTCCCGTCAAAAAGATTCGAGATTCCCTGAGCTTTCTGTCTTGCGACCGAAGCAAGTTCGGGACTTGTTGCCACCTTTGCCGCCCTGATGTACCAGCGATAGGCCCGACGGTTTTTCCCGTCGGCTTCATCGAGCTTCCCGATCTGGTACATGACCCACCCCCGTCTTGGATCCGTTGGCCCGTCTCTCAGAAATTTTTCCCATAGGGAAATGGCCTCTTTCGTCCGGTGAAGGGCAACCTCCAGTTGGCCGAAGCGGTACAGCAACGTCAGAAAGCTCTCCTGATCGGACCCTCCAGGCGCAAGGAGTACAAGCGCTTTTCTGGCACTGGTTTCAGCCTGGTCGAACTCGTTTTTTAAAAGGTGAATCCTGAAAAGCCTCGCCTGGGCCAGTCCCGCCCTGGGATCTGCCGAAAAATCTTTCACAAACGTTCTCAGCAGGGGAATTTCCCGGTCCATATCCCCAAGCTTTCTGGCCACCTTTTCTTCCTCCAGAATCCACCCGGCCTCTTCTGCGTTTCCGGGGTGGATCAGGGCGATCAAATCCTGGCCACGCTTCCATGCCTCAAGGGTGTCATCCGATTTCATGTCGAGAGAGATCAAGTCCTTGAGAGCCCCGCTCCTCGGAACGATTCCGCCATGCATCAGGACCTGATGCAGCCATTTTCTCGCACCCGCATCATCCCGGATTCCTTCATGGGCCCGGGCAATTCTCAAAAAAACCTCCCCCTCCCGTGAAAACTCCTTGATCTCCATCAGCGTGGGGCGAGGGTCGAGAAGAACCGGACTGACAAGACTCCGGTAGGAATGAACCAGACGGAGAACCTTTCGGTCATCCGAAGGGCTGGTCATCTCCAAGATTTGCCGGGTAAGAACAGCAGACTCCAGTCCCAGAAGCCTCTTTCCGGAAGAACTTTGCGGATCAGCATCTATCTCCAGACGGTGGATGATCTTAAACGCCAGATCGTAGCGTCTCTGGGAAACCAGCAGGGGGACCATGATGCTTGCAGCATCAACACGCGAACGGCTTGTAACACCCGAACGCACAATCTGTCCCGAATCCTCAATCAGACGGTCATCAAGGGATTTCTGGTGGGGAGGAAGCGACTTCAGCCGTCCACTGGGAGGGGATTCCCTCTCAAGTGATTTCAGCTTGTCTTTGAGCAGCGTGATCCTTGAAAGGTCCGCCGCTTCCGTGTGAGGGTACGTTCTCATCACCTCCATGAGCCGTGCCTTGCGACTTTCCGGACGACCAAGTCTTCCCGATATTTCTGCCATCCGGTAGGACGCCATCGGAACATGAACCCCTCCTGGCTTCCGCCTCAAGTACTCCCGAAAAAGCTTGAAAGCCCTTCTCTCGTGTCCGATGCGGTCCGAATACAGGCCAAGGTCATAGAGCCTTTTTGGATGGGCGTATGCATAGTCGGGGGCAAGAGCAATCGCAGCCCTGTAATACTCTCCTGCGTCCGCCAACCGCCCAAGATCAAGGGAAACACCACCGGACTCATAGAGGTAATCGATTTTGTCAGTTTTCCTCACATCCGATGCCGACTCAATATTTGCCCCCAACCGGGACAATACATCCATCGCCTTTCGTGGATTGCCCGAACGCCTCCAGCAGGAAGACAGCAGCAGCTCCTGAGGAATGGCAAAAGGACCATCGGGGCTTTCCCGGAGACCCAGCTCAACCATTCCTCTCGCTTCAGGGTATAGCCCTTGAGAAAACAACAGGCGGGCTATGGCATAAGTAGCCTCGTCCCTCAACGGTCCGGGGGGAAGGTCTGTCCGGGCCATCCACAAATCCTCCGAAGCTTCCCTCACAAGCAATTTGCTGGTGTCACTTTCATGACGGATATTGAGGTTTTTTTTGACCAGCATCTCTCCCATCAAAAGGGCAGCCTGCGGAATAAGGATAGAGCCCGGATGCTCCCTCCTGAGCTTTTCAAAAATCTCCCTGGCATCAGAGGTCGAACCATTTGACTCCTTCACTTTTTGAAGTTCCAGGAAGAGGGAGTGATCCCCGGAGGAGGGGATCCGGTCTGAAGCCCCGGAAGCAGGCAGGGCAATCTCCGGCGATTCGGCGGACAGAAGGCTCCCGGGACATAAAAGAACAATGATCCCCAGGATAAAAACACTGCGAACGAGACGTCCGGACCATCGAAACGGCACGATTGGCTCCTCATTCATGAATGGGCAGGGATATCGTCAAAAGAATCCCGGATTTCGTTCTCGACATCAGGGACCCTGTTTATACTCAAACCTGTCAAGCAATATTCATGCCGAAGAAGAAAAGGAAGGGAAAATCAGTGGGGAGGACCAGGCAGGATAATGTCGCTAGCCGTCCGTCTCGGAAAAATCCTGGGGAATCCCCGGACGAAGGCGTTTCAGTTTTTCAATAAGGGTGGTCCTGTTCATTCCCAGAAATTCAGAAGCCTTGGTCTTGTTCCCTCCAAATCTCTCAAGGGCTTTCCGGATCAGGTCCCGCTCAATCTCTGCAAGCATGTTGGAAAGGTCGATATGCTCAACAGTACTGGAGATGATTTCTCCAAAGGCACTGGCCATATCTCCTCCCGAAGAAACGGGAGGAAGAATCCCACCCTTGAAATCTTCAGGCAGAACAGAAGGATCATCAATGGGCTCATCGATAAAGGGCGCAACCTGGGAAAACTTTTCAGGAAGGTCTTCCGGATGAACCATCTCTCCGGACTTCAGGACCAGGAATCGCTCCACCAGGTTTTCGAGTTCCCGGATATTGCCAGGCCATGGATACCGGCGAAAAATATCCATGACCGGAAGTGAAAATCGAACGGGCTCTCCTCGCTCTTCCTTCACCCACCTGCTGACAAAGTAGTCAACCAGAAGAGGGATGTCCTCTGTCCTTTGTCGAAGCGGCGGGATCTCAACCGGGATCACTGAAATCCTGTAAAAGAGATCCTCGCGGAACTGACCGGTTGAGACCATTTGCTCAAGATTTCTGTGTGTTGCCGCAAGAATCCGGATATCCGCCTTTCTCTGAATCGCGGAACCGACCCGTTCATAAGTTCTCTCCTGAAGAACCCTTAGAAGCTTCACCTGCAGGGAAAGGGGCAATTCCCCGATTTCATCGAGAAAGAGGGTCCCCCCCTCAGCCAGTTCAAAGCGCCCCGGACGTTGGGAAAGGGCTCCGGTAAAAGAACCTTTTTCGTGACCAAAAAGCTCGCTTTCAATAAGTCCCTCCGGAATCGCCCCGCAATTGACCGGAATGAAGGGGTGTCCGTGTCGTGGACTCATGTCATGGAGCATCCTGGCAACACGCTCTTTCCCCGTCCCGCTTTCTCCTGTGATCAGAAGTGTCGAGTTACTCCGGGCAACACGCGCCAGAAGCTCCTGTAGTTTTTTGAGAGAAGCTGCCTGTCCGATGAATTCAGCCGTCATAAGCCTTCCTGATTCATTTTTGGAAAATTGTTCGCGTTTGGTCCCTTAATTTCCTCATACCGCTTCCAAAGAGCCGCAACACCAACCCTCTCGAGAGAGGGATTTTCCTTTGCCAACCTTATAAGATCCGATGGGGAAGTGACAATCGTTTCCCCTCCGGAAAAAGCTCCCGCAGATCCATTGTACGGGCATACTTCCTGGCAGATATCACATCCAAAAATCCAGTTATTGGGCACATCCGCCGGAATCTTTCCGGGAGTTTCCGACTTTGGAGACTCGATCGTAAGATACGAAAGACATTTTCTCGCATCAAGACGAAACGGGCCTGAAAAAGCTTGGGTCGGACAACTGTCCAGACAGAGGGTACAAGAACCACAGGGCATGAAGTCGTCAAGAGGGGGTCTCCAGGAAAGAAATGGAGTTTTCATCAGCATGACTCCGATGGTGAATCGGGTCCCCATCTTCCGGTGAATCAACAGCGTATGACGGCCAATGCGCCCCAGACCTGCCGATTGAGCCAGTGATTTCTCGAGGATTGCCCCATGATCCGGCTTGATCAGGGGCTTTTCTCCCCGATCAAGAAACGGAGCAATCTCACTGAGAACAGCCTTGAATCTCTCCGTAAAAACACGGTGGTAATCCCTGCCGACTGCATATCTGGCAATACGAACCTTAACGCCCGACTGTTCCGGATCGGGAAGTCTTGCATCCGAAGGCAAAAGCCCCAGGATCGCGGTCCGGTACCCCGGATACCCGTCAGAGATGGAACGGCGGCGATAGGGATTCCTTTCAAGGAAAGACATTGTCCCATGGTCTCCCCGACGGAGCCATTCCAGGAAAAAAGGAAAGTCTTTGGACTGCTCCGGATCCAGAAGAATGGAAAAATCCGTAAATCTTGATGAAAGAGCCCGTACAAGCGGGCCCGGATCTCTTGGAGACGCAGAGTCCACGGCAAGATCCGTCAGAAGATTTCTCTGCTGGCTGTTTCAAGCATGTCCCGATCACTGATAACACCCTGAATCACCGGGATGATCTCGTCACCAGGAATCTCCAGGATATCGAGAAAGTCTCCCAGGGGGGCATCAAGATAAGGGAAATCCGCATGAGCAATGCCAAGCCCGCGACAGATGGTATCGGACAATCCGATCAGGGCAGCGGATCTCCTCGATGAGGAAGGACACTTATCAGGCTGATGGTGCCATCGAATCGAATCCCTGATAATCTCCGGGAACTTCCACTGGGTCAAAAGCCGCCCGCCAAGCTGGTCGTGGCTCAAGCCGAACTCCTCCAGCTCCCAGTCGGAATCCTTGCCCGTTCTGGGACCGGTCTTCCAGATATTCTCCATTCTCTGGGGCTTGAAGATCAGAAAAGGAAGCTTGCCGATATCATGCAAAAGCCCGGCAAGAGCGGCCTCATCAGAGGTCATCACATCCTTGGTCCGGTTTGCCAGTGTTTTTGCAACTCTGGAAACGCCCAGAGAGTGTTTCCAGAGCTCAAAGACACCAGGCTGGTGCTTGACCCTGTCAAAAAGGGATGTTGTCAGAAGGATCCCCCGAACGGTTACAAGTCCAAGACGGACCAGAGCTCCGCGGATACTCGAGACTTTTTCGGAAAACGGGTAGAAGGGAGAGTTTGCAACTGTCATCAGACGGGATGCCAGACCGGGATCTTCTCCGATCAACCCGCCGATGACGGAAATGGATACATTGGGATCATCTATGATGGTGAACAGTTTGTTCGACAATGGAGAAATGGCTGGCAGAATAGAAAGTGTTTCCAGAAAAGTCTGAAATGAAGGGTTATTCGCCGGCTCAAGAACAATGTTTTTATCTTTCATCGCAAAGAGGCTCCCCTGAGGGCAACCGGATATTTTTGGAAAGTTCAAAAGCAGTTGCAAACAGCTTGAGAGAATCCATCCGGCGCTGATCCTTCTTCAGATAGCGGTGCCTTTCACAGAGTGCGGCAATTTCCTCCCGGAGCTCGGCCAGAAGTTCATCGGACTCTTTTTCCTTCCATACCCGGGTGACTACGGACAAGACCCCCCTCGCACCGAGCGTTTTTTTCAGGGAACCATTAACCGTCTGGGGAGCTTTCAGCAAAACCCTGCCAGAAGAATCGAGGACATCCTCCGCTATTTCCATCCCGTCAACAAGCTTCTCGCAATTCACCCGAACGTTAATCCACACCACGACTGCTCCAATCCCCCGGATCCGAACATCGGACGGGCGCAATTCTTTCAATGATCATCCAGCGGCCAGGAGCACACCGTTCCGGAAGACTAACACGTTCCCGCCAATGTACCATGATACAAATCGATCCTGAACCACTCCCGGAGACACCCCGTCGACCAGGAGGGATCCCTGATAGAGGAAACACTGTCTCCCGACCTTCATGGCCCCGCCAAGAATTTTTTGCGGTCCGGCCATCAGGTCACCACAAACAGGCTCCAGAAAACAGGTTCCCCTGCCATCAATGGATTCTTCATGTTTCCCCTGAAGGGATGTTTCAAGTCCCAGATTGCTGACAAAGCGTCCAAGAAAAAGATGGAGCATTTCGTACAGGTCCACAAGGGCCATCCGGGGACGAACTGACAGCAAGAGGGAGAAGCAGACATCCTCCCCGTGAAGGACCGCGCCCCCCCCCGTGGGGCGAACAACACAGTCATCGCTTGACACCCCCCAGGATGAAGGAGGCGATCCGCGGTATGTCCGTCCGACGGTCACCTGGCCCGACCTGATCCGGTAGACCCTCAGCAGGGAAAAAACAGCAGAATTCCCTGATTTTTCTGCCACCTTTGCCAAAAGGGATGTATCCATCCCCATCTGCTCCGATGCTCCCCGAACGAGGTCTGAAAAAAGGGGAACCACCATTGCCCCGGACAATATCAATGTTTCCGGAGAATGGAGCCGGGAACAGTGACCTCTTTCAAAACCGGATCCCTTGCCGCCAGAACCTCATCCGGCCTTGAAACCGGAGTCCTTTTTGGAGCAGAAAGAAGTTCCTCCGGATGAGCGGCCGCCCGTTCCACAATCCTTGAGAAGTCGTCAGCAAACCCATCCAGCATCGCCTTGCTCTCACATTCCGTCGGTTCGATCATCAAGGCCTCGGGAACAATCAGCGGAAAGTGAATCGTCGGTGCATAATATCCCGCATCGAGCAACCCCTTCGCAAGATCTCCCGCATGAACCCCAAAAGCAGCAAGAGGCTTGGCAGAAAGGACAAATTCATGGGCACACAGTCCCGGCCCCTCTCCAGGCAATACTCCCTCGAGACGCTTTTTCAGATAGTTGGCATTCAGCAGCGCATACAATGCCACCTTCGGCAGTCCTTCCCTTCCGAGAAGAAGAACGTAGGAAAGTGCTCGCAGCAACACTCCCGTCGACCCCAGAAACGAACGGACCGGACCGATGGAGCGCGGGTCAGGATGGCTCTTAAAAGAATATCCTTTGTCGGTCTTTTCAATGACCGGTGTCGGAAGGTAGGGAGCAAGGTGTGACTTGACCCCCACAGGACCGGAACCTGGGCCACCGCCTCCATGAGGCGTCGCCAATGTCTTGTGGGTATTGATATGAACGATGTCAAAGCCTAGGTCACCTGGTTTCAGGACACCGAGGAAAGCATTCATGTTGGCGCCATCCATGTAGACCAGGGCACCGGCATTGTGAACAAGCCGCACCACTTCGGAAAGCTCCTCCTCAAACAGTCCCAGCGTGCTCGGCGCCGTTATCATGACCATGGCGGTTTCTTGCGAAAGAGCCTTTTCCAGAGCCAGCGTATCAATATGGCCGGAGGGCTTTGAAGCAATTGAGCGGACAACCATTCCACCCATGGACGCGCTGGCAGGATTGGTTCCATGAGCGGAGTCCGGAACCAGAATCACCTTTCTTGAGGTTTCACCCCTGTCCTCAAAGTATTTTCTGGCAATCAGGATTCCTGTCAGTTCACCGTGAGCACCCGCAGCAGGTGCCAGGGTAACAGCATCCATTCCCAACAGGGACTGCAAAAGATCCGACAATGTCCCCATCGCTTCAAGGAGCCCCTCCATTCCTTCCGGATCGGTCCTGGGATGAAGGTCGGCAAATCCGGGAAGTGAAGCGACCTTGTCCGACACTTTGGGATTGTACTTCATCGTGCAGGATCCCAACGGGATAAAGTGTGTGTCCACACCCCGGGAAAGGTGGGAAAGGTTCGTAAAGTGCCTGACCACCTCGAGCTCGGAAAGTTCAGGCAGATTGAGAGCACCCTCTCTCATCGAAACATCGGGAATTCCAAAGACGGCAGAACCGGAAACATCGGGAGGGAAAACACCTCTCGCTCCGGGCCGGGAGATTTCCCATAAAGTTGGATGCATGTCGGGCCTTGAAGCCCCCTCTTGCTTTTCATCCCTGATTGTCATGATTTCATTCCCCCATGCCGGGCAAGCACTTTTTCAATGGCGTGTCCGAGATTCTCGATTTCTTCTTCTGTCCGCATCTCCGTCGCACACCATAGCATGCGACTTTCAGCACCAGGCGACGGGTATCCTGCAAGAGGGAGTCCTGACAGAAAACCTTCTGACAGAAGCAGGCGGCTGAGTTTTGTGGACTCCATCGGCATATCAAGGATGAACTCATGGAAAAAGGGAGTCTCTTGCCAGACAGGAGATACACCGGGAATAGCCAAAAGGCGCGAACGAAGCTTCCGGGCATTCTTCATCGACCCCTCAGCCGCTTCCCTCAATCCGGACGGTCCCAACAGGGAAAGAGTCACAAGCGCCTGAATGGAGAGAAGCGTCTCGTTCGAACAGATATTGGAGTTCGCCTTTTCACGCCGGATATGCTGCTCCCTGGCCTGGAGCGTCAGAACATAGGCCGTTCTCCCCTCCCTGTCCACCGTCTTCCCGACAAGTCTTCCCGGAATCTTGCGCATAAAAGCCCTTGAAGCGGTCAGTATTCCCAGATAGGGCCCTCCGCCTGAAAGCGGAATTCCCAAAGGCTGTCCTTCTCCTGTCGCCAGATCTGCACCCCAGGAACCTGGCGTTCGAAGGAGCGCCAGTGCATGAGGATTCGCATGAAGGATCAGAAGAGATCCATTTTGGTGGAGAGCATCCGCAAATCCTGAAAAGTCCTCGACTGTTCCCCAGAACGTCGGGATCGCTCCGACAAAGCAGGCTGTCTGGCCATCAAGACATTTGACGACATCCTCAAGACTGGTTTGCCCGGACACAAGAGGAATCTGTTTCAGCGTGCATCCTACACCTTCGACATATGTCCGAACCACCCGGACAACATCCGGATCCACACCGTCTGAAATCAGGATGGTTGATCTCCCCTCCTGACGGTGGGCGACAAGACATGCTTCGGCAAGGGCGGTGGCTCCGTCATAGACGGACGCATTGGACAGGTCCATCCCGTAAAGATTTGACATGGCTGTCTGGTATTCAAAAATGACCTGGAGAAGGCCCTGGGAGACTTCCGGCTGGTAAGGCGTATAGGCGGTCAGAAATTCTCCGCGCATCACCAGGGGGGAAACCGCTTCAGGAATAAAGTGGTCATAAGCTCCCGCTCCCCGGAAAATGGGCACGGATCCCCCTCCCTTGTTTCGGGCGGCCATCGACCTCATTTTTCTCATCAGGGATGACTCCGTCAACCCTGATGGAATGTCTGACAAATCCGGCAAAACATGATCCGATGGATAGGGGGCCAGAAGATCCTCAAGACGCGACACACCGATCGCTTCCAGCATCTCCCTGGTCTCAAGCGGTGTGTGAGGAATGAAATCAGCCATGACCGGGCTGCCCTCCCCCATCAGAAAGATAGGCGTTATAAGCTTTTTCATCCATCAGGGAGGAATACTCTCCCGGATTGTCCAGCTTCAGCCTGAAGATCCATCCCCGTCCAAGAGGATCCTGGTTCAAAAGGGCGGGATTTGAATCAAGCTCCTGATTTCCGGCAATAACCTCCCCTCCCATGGGTGCGTAAATCGAAAATGCGGCCTTCACGGATTCGATGATCGCAGTCTCCCCTCCTCTGGGAACTTTCTTCCCGATTTTCGGCAGTTCGACAAAAACAACGTCGGTGACTTCCTTCTGGGCAAAATCAGTTATTCCAACTGTTCCCTCGGTACCGTCATCGTTCAGGCCAATCCATTCATGTGTCTGGGTATAACGTTTTTCCACCTGATTCTCCTTGATAGCAAATAAGTACGATCGTCAACAAGATCCACAAAATACGGATCAGATCAATCCTCCCTGAACGAAAGGACGTGTGCGAAATACGATCGGCAGGGATTGGTCGTGGATCCGGACATAAGCAGGTGCCCCAAGAGCGAAATCTTCCGCAAAGGGCCTGTCCACATAGGCCAGCCCGAACCCTCCCCCTGCCGCAGGAGAATAGCCGCCCGATGTCACCGTTCCAGTCACTTTCCCGGTCGATGCAGACGATATGGCACAATCGGTTCTTGGAATTCCTCTCCCCTGGACAGAGAATCCGACAAGAAGCCGATGGTCTTCGTAATGGATGGGGTTTCCCTGCTCGTCAAGAAGAAGATTCCTTCCGATAAAGTCCCCTTTCTTCGACGACACGGCAAACCCGAGACCGGCATCGAAAGGGGTGGTCTCCGGTGTCAGTTCCTGACCGTAGAGCGGGTACCCCATCTCAAGGCGCAAAAGATCCCTTGCACCAAGCCCGCAAGGTTTGAGCCCGAAAGGAGCACCGACAGAGCAAATCTGTCGGTAAATCCGTGAAACCTGTTCTGCCGGACCAAAAAACTCCCAGCCATCTTCACCTGTATATCCGGTGCGGCTGATCAGAATATCCCCGCCGGACACTGGCAACAGAAGGGCACCGCGTCTTGAAAGTTCTGGCGCACCAGACTCCACCAGGGCAACGATTTCCGCAGATTTCGGCCCCTGAAGGGCAAATCCGACATGGCCGGGGGAGAGATCCTCGAGAGAAACGCCTTTTGGCAAATGCTCCTCGATCCATTTCTTGTCCGCTTCCCGGTTCGATGCATTGACGACCAGGTCGACCCGATCATCGGAAAATCGGTAGGCCATGATATCGTCGATTGCTCCTCCGGAGGGGTTTGAAAGGATTCCGTACAATGCTTTTCCAGGAGACACTGCAAGGAGATTCGATGTCACAAGGTGATTCACGGCAGCGGCAGCACCTTTCCCCTTTATGACAAATCGTCCCATATGGCTGATATCAAAAAGCCCAGCGCAATCCCTCACGGACTGTCTTTCGGCGGTAATGGAAGAAAATCGGACAGGAAGAAGAAATCCGTGGAAGTCGGTAATATGCCCACCCATTTCCTTATGCAGACTGTCAAGTGGAAGGGAAACGGGATTGTTCATTTCAGTTCTCCTTTTTGGAGTCGATTTGCAAGGTACGAACTTCGGACAAGGGCGCCGGAAAGAACCTCCCTGATTCCTGTATCCAGTGCCCATTTTTTAAACTTCTGAAAACTCTCATCAGGAAGGAAGCCCTGGAGCGGTCTTGAATGACCCGTGGGAGGAATGTACTGGCCAATGGTGAGGATCTCGACCCCGGAAGCGGCAAGATCCCTGATCACTTCATGGGTCTCCTCCTCCGTTTCCCCGCAGCCAACCATAAAGCCTGACTTTGTGCACAGCCCCTTTGACCGCGCAAGCGACAGGAAGGAAAGAGAGCGGTCATAGTCCCCCTGAGGCCGGAAAGAACGGGTCAGACGCCTGACTGTTTCAATGTTGTGATTAAAAACATCCGGACGATCATCGAGAAGCTCTAGGGCTTCCTTCGGCCATCCACCTCCGGGCAACAGGAATTCAGGAACAAGAAGCTCCACGGTCACACCTGGACATGTCTCCCGGATTTTTCTCATCACACGTCGAAAATGGCTGGCTCCACCATCCGGAAGGTCATCTCTTGCCACAGAGGTTACCACAACATGGTCAAGCCCCAGCTTTTTTACCGCAGCGGACAGACGTTCCGGCTCATCTGAAATCTCTTCCAGCGCAACAGGCTTTCCTTTTGTCACCCCGCAATAAGAGCATCCCCGGGTACAGACATCGCCAAGGATCATGAATGAAACATGTCCTTGCCCATAACACTCCGCCCGATTGGGACAGGATGCCTCTTCGCAAACAGTGGGAAGGGAAAATTCTGACAGGACTTTCGACACAAAGAGAACCCCGGGAGTCGGAAGGGAACGCTTCATCTGTTCGGGAAGACGGTCTCTTAAAAGGAAATGCGGACTGGTGTCAGAGGAATGCATCGGCGAGGGGGCTACCTGCTCCCGCATGATGCGGGCTTCAAAATACCATCGACAAACCGGCCATAAAAAACCGGAGAAGAAAACTTGACGGTCAATTTTAGTCAATGGCCTGGTTAAATGCAAGGACTGGACACAAAACATGTGCATTACCCATCAAAAATATTAATAAACAGAATGACGATAAAGAATCAGCTGTTTTATCAGCACTCAAGGAAGAATACCCCCTCTTGGGCGTTCTTTGCCAAGAGGGGGATGAATGCCTCTTGACTCATTGTGTAATTTAGTCAAAAAATGCACAACATGAGAAAAACATTCAAGTATCGGTTGTATCCGACCCGCAAACAGGAA
>JAKAYF010000096.1 GCA_021816465.1 Nitrospirota bacterium | reverse complement strand
CGGTAATGTCATAAATTCCACTGGTGGTTACGTCGTAGGTCGCAATGGTCCCCGAGTAAGCGAAATCAACGACCGTGGCATGGGCCACACCGCTGGAGGCCACGAACATTACAGTCGGAATCAATGCGAGCATCAGCTTGTTTCTAAGGCTCTTTTTTTTCATCAGGGTCTCCAACGTTGTTTGTTGATGTCCAGAGCTATCTACCATAAAAAAGAAGCAATTTTCATGCTATGCACAAGTGCGATGGATTGATATCGTAATTGGAGATGTTTTTATTGTTTGATAAGCTGATGCGTGTATGTGGATCTTTTCGGAAGACGGAGTAAAGTGAAAATATTCCAGACAGGTGTAAAGGAAACGGACAGTGTTCCCCACTCAATGTGCTTCCTTTGGGCGGGAGAAGAAGAATCTCTTCTTGAACATACTCTTTTCAAAATCCGGGATTTTCAGGGTGAGGTGATGGAAGCCCAGAGCACCGGTAATGGCGTTGACCCTTCTCTCCGGAACCAGAAGTACATTCCCATTGGCAAGCACCTGTTGATCTACCAATGTGGATTGCCCAACGATACCCCGCGATGTTATTCGGTTCCGAATGATGGGAGTCCGATCAGAAATTTGCCCGACCGAATGACAAACTATAGAATTGCAGGTATTACGGGCATCGTGATCATGGATGCCGGCAACACAAATGGTTTTCTGGGGTGTGCCTTGATCAGTGAGCCACTGGCGCACCTTTCTTGTCGGGTTCCAAAACTGGGCTACCGCTGATTTGAGTTGTCTGCGACAGGGAGATACCCGGCAACGGGCAAAATTCCGGCCAGGATCAGCAGCATCAGCGGGAATCTGTCCGTCCTCAATGTTTTGTTCGATCCTGCTTTGGAGGATATGATCCAATTGCAAAAAAATAACGCCCAAGAACCCCGCGCAGATGTCTAAACAGCTTTCAGTCACTGAAACGGTGGCTGTTGCCATTGCCTCCTGTGTTTTGGCGACAGCGGGGCTGCTTTTGTCCCTGAAGATTTCGATTGCACCAACCTATTCCGATTTCATCGTTGGAGATATTGCATGGCAGGCACTGACAAAGATTCAGGATCTTGTCGCACCTCCTGTTTTTGTAGCAGTGTTGTTTTTAGGATTCTGGTTCCTGTCTCATGCCGTCATCAAGCTTAAGAACGGATTCAATAAAGCATATGCAGAGGAGTTAACCACTCAATTGTTATGGTGGTCCATTCCCTTTGCCGGAGCTGTTGGTGGCCTGATCCTTGGCTCTTCCATTGACCGCTCCCTCGTTTTTTTATCCGCAATAGGGGTAATCGCCGTCGGGACGATATCTTCGTATCATGTGCCGAGAGGGGGGCAATACGGTCCTTCAACAGTTGGCCTGGCTCTTTTTGCCGTCTTTTTGGCCGCGCTTGTTCCATTGGAAATGGCATTGGTATTAGGGCGCGTGCCTTCAAGGTTTGTTGGAGAGATAAACGATTCTTTCTATACAAGATCGACGTATATTCTTGCTGGAATTGGTCTTGTTTTTATTTGTTTTTTTGCGATTCGTCCGACTGCTCAACTGCCACGGTGGTTGCCAAAGTTGTTGTTTGTTGGCCAGATTGGTCTTCCTTTTCTGATTCTGACTCTTTATCCCGCGCGATTGGTCCCCTTCCAAGGTCGAATCACCCAATATGAAACGACGGTTTGGCTGAAGGTTCTGCTCCTTGGATTTATTTTCTGGGGCCTGTCTGATGTATTCCGGCGGTTTAAAAAATTTCATTTGAGCCCCAAAAATGATTGGGGATCGCTCCTTTCTCCTGTGGCTCTGTTTTCGCTATTGGTTGCGATGAAAATCGGGAACACGCAACCTCCTTACATCTCCCCGAATGATTATCAGTTCGGGGAACATCTTCTCGGGTGGTGGTCCTACCTGCATGGCACCGTTCCCTACATTGGATATATGCCCTCCCACGGTCTGATCGATAATGATTTGCCAGGCATCCTGTCTGTTCTCTTCTACGATGGTACGGCCGGGAGCATCTCCGATGCGGCCCGGCTAAGCACTGCATTGCTTGCTCTTGTTGCCTTCCTCTCTCTGTACCGATTTTTCGGCAGCCTGGGGATGTCTTTGGTTTCGATATTCTTTATCGGGGGACGACTTTCGTTCTTGTTCCTTATTCCGTTTCTTTGTCTTTGGTTTAGCCGATCTCTCAATGAAAATTCTGTCAGATGGCTAAGCGTCTGGATATTGACCGTTCCGGTGGTTATTTTGGGGGTGCCTCCGCAAGGGTTGATGCTTGTCTCGGCATCGGGGATTCTGGCGATATCCAGAATCTGGAATCTTTGGACGCACCCTGAAGAGCGGCGATGGAAGGAACTTGTGATGGCGGGAGCCATTCTCTTTTTCTCCGCGCTGGCGATACCCCTGCTCCCGATGTTGTTTGGGGCCATCCGTTATGTTTTCGAGAATGGTCCGATCAATCAGATAACTTATGGGATCCCATGGGGGTTGAGCTGGAACGCCGGAGTCAGATCCGGTCTTGTTTTTGAAGCGGTTCGAATGTCCTGGATTGCGATCCCGATCGTTTCTTTGGTTGTTGTCTATTCCAGTTATAGATCGGACCACAATCGCAATGTGACGCTGTTGTCCGCATTTGTCGTCCTGCTTTTTTCTCTTTTATTGATCCCGTATTGCATGGGCAGGATTGATCCGGGCTCTTTGTCCAGGGCAGGTCGCCTGGCCATTTTTGGATGGACGATCCTGATTCCAATTCTTGCATGGCCTTTGCTAAAGCCCGTCAGGAAGATGGTTCTCGTTTTTCTTGTTGCAGGAATGGGCGCCACGTTGAACTACTATCCGCTCTCTTTTTCATCTCTTGTGTCAGCCGTATCGGCACAGGTACCTACGGGGATACTCAAGGATGGAAAAACTGTTGGATTGGACAACATTGGCATCACGACAGCAGATGACAGGCAATGGGACCGTCTGATCAGATTAAATGCGCTGCTTTCCGGAAAGCTGTCTCCCGGAGAGACGTATCTGGATCTGACAAACCACAATGCCCAGTATTTTTACTTTAATCGCAAACCGGCCATGGTTGTGACGGCTCCCTACAACATGGCACCGTTGCCACAACAGAAACGAGCTGTGGCTGATCTGGAACGAAGTCTTCCCCGACTGGCACTGCTGGAGGCAAATAATACTGTCTTTGACGGTGGGGCTCTTGCTTTGAGGGATCCCGTCCTGTTCCGGTTTGTCCTGGACAACTACATTCCTGTCTGGGAAGACGGGGTTGTTCTTGGATACAGGAAACAAGACTACCGCCCAAATAAGAGTTCCACTATTCGTTTGGAGATCCAAAACCTGACAGACATCAATTGGGACAGGGGTGTCAATCGTCGGGAACCAGCCATTGTGGTCAGTGACCGAACTCCTTTATCGGCTCTGTCGGTCGGGTCTGTTGTGGAACTTTCGAACGGGGATCGGCGCCACATTACCCGCATAGGGAGAGAAGAAAGCGCAATCTGGCTGGATGGGGCGTCACTGGATCCTTCAAAGGTGGGATTTCCCAGGTTTATCAAGGTAAAAATTGATCCGAAACTGGATAATGAGTTCAGATTGTCCATGGAAGACAAAGCCTTCGCTACTTCAGACCTGGGCAAGATACCAGTGGCATGGGGAAAGTCGGAGCCGTCCCTTATGAAAAGAATGACTCTGGTGAAAAGGATTGATTCCATTTTGCCGACAACAACCGACTTGGATCCTGAAAATGGTGGCTACAAAGTAACAGGCAATCATCCACAAATCACCTTCGATATCTCTGGTCTTGGTTTGTCTGGACGTGACGCAGGGTTGTTGCGGTTTGATTTTTCCTGTTTGAAGCGGAGTTCCGGGCCTGGAATACGGATTTTCTGGTGGGGGGATACTCAGAGGGGTCCTGCTGAAAGGAGAAGTTTCGGATTGACTGCAGAGAATGGGGTTCTCATCGTGCCGATGGATGCTTATCCCCGCTGGCTGGCACTCGGTAAAATACTGGGAATCAGGATGGATCTTGTTGATGCAAAAGCATGCGGAGTGGTTCAGGTGAAAAACATGGCTTTGTTTCAGAGAAAAAACTGATTATTGATGGGCGGCAGCTTTCTTATGCCCTTCCGGGACAAACAGCCGGCAGAGCTCCGAGATCACCTTGTTGTTCACCGTCTTCCCCGAGAGGTTCTTCTGGACGGCCCAAGGAGATACCTGAAGACCCTCAATCCCCGATATCCTCTCCTCGATGTGACCTGGGGAAGGTGAACCCCTACGGCGTGTATGACCAGAATGCCAATACCGGATGGGTGAGCGTCGGGACGGACCACGACACAGCCGAATTCGCAGTGGAAAGCATCAGGCGCTGGTGGAGCAAAATGAGGAAGTTGCGGTATACAGACGCCATCGTTTTGATCACCGCTGATGCTACAACAGGGTGCGTCTATGGAAAATCGCGTTTAGGAGGTTCTGTAAATGAGTCAGGATTGGGACTTCCCGCCCGGGACCAGCACGTGGGAACAAGATCGAATTGATATTCCGCAGGTCAAAAAAAGCATAGGAGTGAATTTTTTAGCCCAAATTCAGGGGATTTCAGGCCATTCTGACGAATTTCTGGGGACTGGACACGCGATCCGGACTCTGATAGAGTGATTTC
>JAKAYF010000034.1 GCA_021816465.1 Nitrospirota bacterium | reverse complement strand
GATCTTTCCGCCTGGGACTCGAGTCTTGACCCATCAGGGCCCTTTCTTTTGTTCGGGAAGCTGGCTTTTCCGAAAATTCAATCCCATCGGGATTTCTTCCGGCCCATTTCTTCACCTTGGTGGCGGCATTTCGAACCGGAATCCAGAACTGACTGGATCCAGGACAACAACATCGTTAAATGCCCTTGCAGCAAACGGCCCATCTGTCGTTAAAAAGGGACAGCCCCTCAACAAATGAGAGGAGACCTTGGAACTTATCCTTTTTAAGTCTCAGTTGTCAAGAATTTTTGAAGAATACCGGAGGCCAGATCGATTCTTCAATTTTCAAGGAAGTGCCAGAAACACCTGTCATTTTTTTTTACAACACTATCAGACATTTTTACAAAATCCAGGCCAAATCAAACAAAAGAGACCAAAACGACAGGGAAAAACAAACATAAATAATTAATAAAAAACAAAAAACAAAATTGGCACGACAATTGCTCATAGCACTACAATTAAAGCATTGGCCAAAATGGCCCGACCCAGACTTCAACGAAGATTTTTTTCCAATAACCTAAGGAAAAACAATGAAAAGTTCTTATCTGTTAAAAACACTTCTCGCAGGTGCCATCCTTGGAACAAGCTATCTCCCCAATGCATACGCTGCGTTCTCCTTTGGAACGAACTCCTCTGAGATTCAGTATGTCACCATGAATGCATCCGATGTGGGACAGTCCTTTACCGCTAATTGGCTCTGCAGTGCCAATACGACGTGTGGAAACTCCGGGACAACACCCAATACACTTAGCGCAACAGGGAAATTTACGCTGGACTCTTATACAAGCACTGGGCTCACACTCTCCGCCACCATCAAGAACACCACATCCTCAAGCTTTCAGGCGGCCTTGATGTCGATCGGAATTTCAGCCCCCGCTCTTACCCCCTCCTGGGGCACCGCCGGTTCGGTCTTCACAAGAATTGGTTCTGGAGGTGGAGGCAACTTTCCTGGCGGGTTTAAAAACATCAATTCATGCATTTATTCTGGGAGCAAGTGCAGTGGGACAAATATCAAGAATGGGCTTGGTGATGGGAACGCAAACACAAATCCACTCTCTACAGACTCTTTCAAATTCATCCTGGCTTCAAACTCCGGAACCATCGGATCGTCAGTCACTCTTTCCGACTTCGCCGTCAAGTTTCAAACATCTGCCGGCTCGTATGAATTTGGTGACGGACTGGGCCCTTCCCCGACTCCGGAACCCGCCTCTTTCTGGCTTCTCGGATCGGCCCTGCTTTTCATGATCGGCATTCATCTTCGAAAAGGAATGCCGAAAAAGGCCTGATCAAAAAAGACACTCGATCCCCCTTCCAGAAGGCCAGGGCAACTTGGCCTTCTTTTGATTTGCCCTCCCTGCTTTGTGCCCCCTGCAATCCTGATTTCAAACCATCCCATCGACAAAAGATCGTCCGGCATGTTTTATTGGTGGAGCAGTGTGTTTCAACACATTGTCGGCATTCTGGATTTTGAGAGTTATCGGAATTTGCGGGGGAGTCAAAGCTAAAAGGAGCCCGTTAAAGGTGATTCATCAAACATGTTCCTTTTCCAAAAATCTTCTCACCATTTTTCTGATTGGAGTTTTTCTCGGCTTCCCCTTAAAAAACACTGTATTGGGCCATGAAAACACAAATCAGGAGAACCCCCTTCCGGCTCCTTATGATTTCAATCCGTGCATCCGGATTCTGTCAATTGACGGAGGAGGTGTCAGGGGGATCATACCCGCAAGCATTCTTGAACGGATCGAACGGAAAACCGGGCAACACATAAGCCGTCTGTTCGACTTCATTTCAGGAACTTCAACCGGGGCGGTAATCTCCCTCGCACTGACAAAACCCGCACAGGACCACCCTGATGCTCCCCTGTTCTCATCAAGAGATCTGGTCGGATTCTATGAACGTGACAGCAAGCTCCTCTTCCCCCCGAAATCCCCCGTGAAAGACAAAGGGTTCTTCATGAAGCAAACGAGATACTCACCGGATCCGCCACTTCGCCTCTTCGATCAGACATTTGGAAAAACCGGACTTGGAAGCTCGATCGTCCCGGTCCTTATCCCGACCTACAACATAAAAGAGAAAAAACCGTTTTTTTTTAAAAGCTGGACAAAAGACACCCAAAGCTACCGAATGAGCGAGGTCGCCGGAGCGGCAGTCGCCGCCCCGGGATATTTTCCGCCTGCAAGGCTTCCCGTCCACGGAAAACATTCCGGCAAAAAAGGGGCACTCGTTCTTGTCGACGGAGGAGTCTTTGCCAATAACCCGACGCAATATGCCCTTGAAAACTCCTATCAGGTCGGAAATATCCGGAAAGGCCTTTTCATTCTCTCTCTCGGCACAGGAAAAGTCTCACCAGGACAAGCGGGAAAAGATGCCTTTCACTGGGAGGAGGCACGATGGCCAACCGCACTGGGAAAAGCCCTCTTTGCAGATCCGCCCGGCTCTTCTCAAAAGACAGGTCCCCAGGTCATGCTCAGGATTGAACCTGTCATCCCGGCAGAAAACGCCGCGATGGACAACGCCGCTCCGCAAAACATCATGGATCTGAGAACTATTGCTGAACATACGATCACAGGTGGCAGAAAAGACTTCAGGAGGATCGTCCGGATCCTCCTGAAGCCACGCCCGGCAGGCTGTTTCAGGGAAGGAAACACGCTTTCTCAGGATCCTGGCTTCTGACCTCCATGGTAAAGATCCAGAGCTTGCTCAACGGATTGATCCAGGACAGAAATCGAATGAATCGCCCGGCAAAAACGAACCGCTTCCTCGAATGAACGCTGGTGAACATTTCGTCCCGTGGCGCACCCGGAGGTTCCACCGAGATGAATCTGGTCATAAAGACGTTTCAGAAAATCGGGAACGCTGGTCTCGGCCCCCCCTGCGCAAACGACCTGGGAGCGTCCGGCAGCAGCAACAGCTTCTTTCAGAAGAGATCCATCCATTCGGCCGGACTGGTCAACAGGTGGATTGACCTTGATAAAATCCGCACCCAGGCAAGCCCCGACACCCGCGCCACCGGCGATCAGATGGGAGTCGTTTTCATGACCGACAGCTCTGCCCCTGGGGTAAACCCACAAAACAAAAACCAGACCCATCTGGTGCGCCTCAAAAATCAGCCTTGAAGCCTCGGTCAGCATCGCGGGCTCATATTCGCTCCCCGGATAAAGAGTATAACCGAGAGCCACAACCCGAACGCCCGAGTGGCGAACAAAATGCTCGACCTGGGATGTTTCCTGCCATTGGAGGCTTACCGGATCCTTCTGGTCTTTTTTGACGAGATGCGTTTTGGAGTTCAGCTTGATCAGGTAAGGAACATCCCGATAATCCATCGCGTACCGGGCAATGAGCCCCATCTGCCCGGCAAAGCAGCCGACAGGAGCGCTTGCAGCAATTTCAAAAAGATGTTCCGGGGAAGCATCATCGGGCGCAACGGCCGCTCCGACAAAGTCGTCATTCATGTGCTCAACCTTCTGGTCGCCCGCCATCAAAAAAAGGCGACCGGTCTCTTTCGTCATCAGCCTGTAATTTTCTTCATAACGCCTTCTGGCTGCGCCTCTCGGCACATCGAGGGGAATAGAAAACTTGATCATGAAAACCTCCTTCTCCTGTTATTGGGCAGACAGTCCCGGGAAAAGATCCTCCCCCTCCAGAGTACCACCTCCTCGAAAGATTACCCAACACGATTTTCGACGGGAAAGTCTTCTCCAGACTTTTCACATTTGGAGCCTGGCCCGCATTGCTCGATCAGACACCCGCGTTTGACGGGGCAGGAAGAAGCATGTCATAGTCGCCGGACGGCGCTCTTTCCCAATTCATTTTTCCTGCCCCGGAACAATCGAAATCCCCGAGAAGAGGCACCGAGGGATGAAATGGCGAGCCTTCCAGGAACGACAGAAACATGGACTGCTATCGCAGCATTTCCCTGTCCATCCAGTTTGACAAAATAACCCTTGGTCAAATATAATTACAGGACGTAAAGATCTGAAAAAACGTCACCATTTTCCGTTGTCTCCGATGGAATGATTGCCGCCGGCATCAATCATACGGGGAACTCTTATCTGTTAAGGAGAATCTGTGTCTCAATATCGCGTAGCAGTAGGTCCAGAAGCATTTCTTCCTCCGTCCGCCGCCATGATGGGAATTTCTCTTCCCGATCCGGGCGAAGGGCATATCGAAGGCGTTCTTGTTCCGGAAATCCAGGCTATTGAAGAAGCTGCCCGAATACTCTCAAAAGCCAAGGTTCCAACCTTTTTCCCGGGACCTCTGGTTCTCTGGAAATGGAATGAAAAATCCGCAAAGATGGCCAAGGTCATCAAAAGGGCTTCCGTCGAAGGGGGCATCAATATCATCCCCATGACGGACTACCGCCCCAAGTATCCCAAAATCGATCCCGAGACAGAAATCAACCCGAACCATCCCAATCTCACCATTTGGCACAACAAGATTGATGCGTGTCTGTTTGTTGGCGTTCACTGCCATCAGGCCAATCTGGCGCTCAAGATCATTCGCGGCGGAACAGATTGCTACACGATGGCCTTCTGCTCTTTTTCCGGCCATGAAGATGCCAATCTGTCCGTAAGGGATACATCCCCAGAAACATTTGAGCTTTTGACAGACTTTCTCATCAAGATGAAATCCAACTCAAAAGGGTTCTAAAAAAAGACCCTTCTGACAGTAAAACCATATTGCCCAAAATGAGGAGCGCCTTTGTGGAGCTGCCTCATTTTGGCGATAAGGCAGAGGAATTCGGGAACTGGGTCTCCATCCCGGATTCATAATTCAGAGTGCGCGGTCCTTGGCCGCCGATGTTCTTTTTCATTAATCATCGTTTCACAAAAGGAGTGAAAGTGAATCCTTACAAAGTCATGAGGGGTCCGGAAGGATTCTTGCCTCCGGCAGCAGCATTGGCCGGAAACATACTCCCCGAGCCCGGCTTCGGTCATATCGAAGGCAAGATCGTCAACGAGGACCAGGCTGTCGAAGAAGCCGCAAGAATGTTTGTTGGCGCCAAAGTTCCGACCATTTTCCCTGGACCACTCGTCCTGTGGGGATGGAACGAGAAAGCCATCAAGACGGCTGAAGCTGTCGAACGGCTTTCTATCGCAGGTGGAATCAACATCATCCCGATGCCGGACTATCGCCCGAAGTACCCGAAAATCGATCCCGAGGCGGAAATCAATCCCAATCATCCGAACCTCACCATTTGGCATAACAAGATCGATGTTTGCATGTTCATCGGTGTTCACTGCCATTATGCCAATCTTTCCCTCAAGATCATTCGCGGCGGAACGGCCTGTTTCACAATGGCCTTCTGTGCAGAGGCCGGCCATGAAGACGCCAACCTCAGCGTCAGGGACATGTCCCCCGCAAAGCTCGACAAAGTGACTGAAATCGTCAAAAAGCTCAAAACGAATTCGAAAGGTTTCTGAACAATTCTCCGGAGGGCCATTCCGGAAACGGCTAGGCCCTCCGAAGTTGTTTGACATGCAAGCAGAAAGAACCGCTCTCTTTGTCTGCACCACATTCCATTCCGGATGTTTTACCCAAGCCTGTCTTCTCACCAGCCAATCGGTCACTATTTCCTGTCGGGACTTTTCTTCCCTACAAAAACGGGGCAGACATACAAAAACAAACATCTTTGACAGATCTCCTGGCGAGCTGGGATAATGAGGCACGATTCAAGCCAGAAACCTGATCTTTCACCGGTTCCAGAACGAGCCCCCTTGAAGAAACGGATTTTTTCATGACCCTGACAATCAACATCACTCCTTCTGCAACATGAGCAACCATTCCGGGGCTCTGTCGATCATCCTGCTTCTGATCCCTCTCATTCCCTTTATCGGCGGAGCCGTTGTCTTTTTTATGAAAAAAGACGAAAACGCCTCCTACAGGCTACTGTTTCCCTTCGGAGCGATCTCTCTTCTGGGAGCAGTCATCATGGACATGGCCTCCCCCTGGAATGGCCATCCGGTCAAGTTCGTCCTTTTTCCAGACCCTTTTTCAGAGATCCCCGGACCGGGGATTTCGATTTCATGGGATCCTCTTTCAGGCATTCTGTCGATCTTTATCCTTCTGGTCTTTCTCAATATTCTGACATTCTCCCGTCGTACGATGTCGACAGAACCCCATGCCGGAGCCTTTCTCTCCGCATTGTCCCTGGCGGCGGGGTCACTGCTCCTTCTCGTGGAAGCAAGAAACCTTCTCCTGATCTATCTGGCATGGGAACTTGTCCTTCTGGCATTGATCCTCCTCCTGATTCACCATCGTCACCGATCGCTTTCCGCAATGGGAGTGATCTCCACCTGGACAATGAACCAGCTCGGCGGCGGGTTGCTTCTCTCAGGATTTCTGCTTGTGGGCAAAATGGCGGGAACCTTCGATCTGGATAGCCTTTTCCAAAGGCTGAACCAACAAGTTGGACTGCTTCATGGAACCCCACAGGAACTGACACTGGCCACCGCTCTCATCGCCTGCGGACTCTGCATCCGCTCCGTCCAGTTTCCCTTTCACGGCTGGCTTTTGACAACGCTTGACGCTCCCACCCCCGTCTCGGCCTTCATGCATGCCGGGATCGTGAATGCGGGAGGCTTTCTCCTGACCAGACTCGCTCCACTTTTCAACACCACTCCACTCGTTCTTGATGGACTTTTTCTTGTTGGCGCAACCACCGCAGTAGCCGGGTCAGCCATCATGCTGATCCAGGTTCGGGTCAAAAATACGCTGGTCTATTCCACCATCGGACAAATGGGATACATGATTGCCGAATGCGGGCTTGGGGTTTATCCCGCCGCCATTTTTCACATGATCGCCCATGGAATATTCAAAGGGACCCTCTTTTTAGGCTCCGGAAGCATCATCCATGAAATCCGGGTCAATGAACACGAGCAAAAAGGCGTCGTGCGCAGGCTCTTCGGCCGCCATCATAGAGTCGGCATTTTCTTCCTCGGAATGATCGTCATCATTCCACTGGGCTGGCTCTGGTACCACATGATAAAAGGCGGAGACTTCCTTCCCAGAAACGGGGCATTCATTCTCATCATGTTTGGCGTCGCAACAGCGATCCAGACCGTTCTCTCCCTGACCAGGTCCCGCCATCTTCTCACGCCCAAGTCGCTGGCCATCATGTCCGGGGCCCTCATCACACTGGTCGGACTTTACTGGGGATCAATCCATCTCTTTGACCAAATGCTGGAAATCGTCGTTGGGAAGCCCTCCCCGCAGGAGGTCGACAGCCGATTGAGGTTTCTGGTTCCGGCCACTTTTACCACAATGGCCTACATTCTCTTTCTCGGAGGCGGCCTCCTGATGAGGGAAGGCAAATCGTCCCCGTCCGTCTCACCGGCTCTTTTAAACAAGATCCATGGTCTCCTGGGAAGGGATTTCGGCATCACCTCCTTCGCCAGCAAATTCATCATGGACCCACTTGTGGCATTTTCCCGTTTTATCAGAACCATTTCGATCAGGTCCGGCACCATTTCAACAAAAGACAGGGAGGGCTGATGAAAGAGCCTTTTCTCCTGACCGTCCTCCTTCTTCTTCCCATCATTTCAATGGCATTGAGCTTTTTCTCCACCAGAAAAGGTTCCCCGAACACCACGGGGAGGAATCCGGTGGCCCATTTCTCAAATCTCTGGCCAATGCTCATCTTCTCGCTTGCAGCCACCATACTGGGAAAAAGACTTGGAGCCCCGCTGACGTTTACGGTTCTGGCATCGCTCCCCATTCTCCTGTTTATTCCGGTTGAAGATAACAGTGGCCTCATCCTGAAATCACGCAGAATCGGCTCGCTCCTCTTCATTTTCTTTGCCACCGGCTTTCTCGTCTCACCGGATTCTCTCTGGGCGACCATTTTCTGGGAAGGACTCCTCACCGCCCTTCTCTTCTCCGGAACATTCGGAAAGATGACAAAAGTCGACGATGTGTTCCGAACCAACGGGATCCCCTTTCCCCTTGCGGCCTCAGCTCTCTTGTTCCCGGCTTCCATGTGGCTTTCGGGAACACTCCCGGGAGAACACCTTCACATTACCCTCTTCTCCTTCATGACAGGACTTGTCTCGCTCGGGCTCTTCCTGCCATCGGCCCCTTTCATGAACTGGCTTATTTTTTATCCCGATGACAGACACAAAGAGCGAAATTTTTTCCAGAAAGTGGCTGTTTCGCTTGTCGCGGCCGATGGCATCTGCCGATTCGTCCTTCCGCAGGAGGCTATTTCCGGACAGCATTTCCTGTTTTCTGATGGCCGCTTGACCGGAATTTCCATTTTTCTCCTTTTATCCGCTCTCCTTGCCCAAATACAGGGACTGGCCCTTGCATGGACTGAACCCGTTCTCTTTCGCAGGATCTCATTCCTCTTCTTCTCCCAGTCGACACTTCTTGCCGCATCCCTTTTTCTGGGAGGAGGCGATCGGACGTCCATCCTGACTCTTCTGGCCGTGACACTGGTCGTATGCAGCGTCACCATCGCCATGCCGCTTTTCCATATCGAGAAGCAGACCCGCCACCGGACCCTTTCAAACCTCGGAGGTCTCCTGATCAATATGCCGAGAACAGGAACCCTGATGGCACTGGGAAGTATCGCTTTTTCAGGATTTCCCGGATTCGCCATGGCTTCGGCATTCTCATTCTTTCCATTTTCCGACTGGACAAAATCCCCTCTTTTCTTCTCCCTCCTGCTGGTCACAGCATCAGGAATTCTTCTCGGGCGAACACTGGGAAGCCTTTTCCTGGGCGAAGATCCAAAGGCTTCCTACCGTCCAAGGGACCTCTCCATCGCTTCGTTCTCCCTGGGGATCCTGCTTCTGTTCCCGCTTTCTGTCCTGGCTTTCCATCCGCCGGGAGCCGAACGCGGGAAAGGGCCGGCTCCGGATCTGAAGCAGTCTCATTCGTTAAAGACAGGACCTGACCGATGAACAACGACCTGACACCCGCCAGCATCGAACTGAGATCCAGAATCCGGCTGGCGCTGGCCATGATCCCCACCGCCTGGCCTCTTGACGGATTTATTCACCATAATCCTCTCCACGGTCTGACGGACCTCCACTTTACAAAAGCGCTTTCTCAGGGCGCCACCCTGTTTGGAGGCGGCGTATGGCCAACGCGACTCTATCTCAGGGAGCAGTTCAAAAAAGGCTCACTCACCCGCTCTTCGCTTCGAAAAACGCTTCCCGAAGCGAAGGTCCTTCAGGAAAGCCCCGATACGGACCACTCATTGGAACTTGATTCCCAAGGCTATGCCGACATACCGGCACTGACCCTTTCCAAGATTTTCATGGCTGAACTGCTTCTCGATCCGCCGACACCGGTTTTCTGGAACAGGGACTGGCAGAGTTCGCTCCCCGGGGAAGAATCGGAGGATCCGGCCTGGGAATCCATTATCGATGAGCTCTTTCACTCGCAGGAGGAGCTTGGATTTTCCCCGGACCGAAAAGCCATCAGGGACACACTTGTCTCGATCGGACAAAAAGTCAGTGAGCTCCATCCTCATATTTCCCCCATGAGAAAACCGTCCATCACCTCATTTTCTCCGTTTACCTTCAAAGAAAGGTCTCACGGCGGACATCTCTTTCTCGAAGACGGGCTTCTTTCCGATCCCATTGACCACATCAACAGTCTGATCAATGGCATTTCTCCCGACAAGTTTTCTCTCGACCGCCTCAAGCCAACCCCTCTCGAGTGGCTGGACCGGCTCTCGGGGACATCCCTCGTCTCCCGTCTCGACAGCGCCATGAGCGAAGCCGCTGCCCAGTTCATGGACAATGGACAGGCCTTCTGGACTCTTCCCGAACGAGAGAAGGGGTTCTTTGCCGTCTTTAAAAAACGCTGGAGCGATCCTCTTCTCGCCCCTGACCAAATTTCGTCATGCTCCGGGCGTCTGGCCCTTCTTCCGGACTCCCCCGAAGAAGCGATGCTCCATGTTCTAAAAGAGATGGGAATACCTCCTTCTGAATGGGTTGCCCTTTTCTACCGGGAGTTTTCATTTCTTCCAGGATGGTCCGGAACGATACGATGGATGTCCGAGTCCCATGAACATCGCTCCTTCCCTCCCATCGACCCGACCGAATGGATCTCTCTGCGCCTCTGCACCGAGTACCTGCTCGGGGATCCGCTGACCCAGTCGCTCTGGGATGTCCCCTTTTCAAGGCCAGCCCTGTCCGCTCTTTGCAAACGATACCCGGAAGAGGCCGCCATCCGGCTTCTGGGGCTTCATCCCGACCTTCCGCAGGAGATTGCCGGGAAGATCGAGGAAACAACCATGCAGAGACCGTTTAACGAATCTTCCTCCGGATGGGAAGGACTCTGGGATGATCTCGTTGCCTCCCACTGCCGAAACCAGCCCTTTATTGACCTCATCATTGCCCTTTCCCGGCTCTGGACCATGGAAGAAGGTCGCCTCCCCGATCCGGCAACACTGACGCTGGAACAGGTCTCCCTCCTCGCCCGCGGGTTTTCAATGGTCAACCGGGAGAGGCTTCCGCTCTGGGGACTTCTCGCACTTGAACACCATTACCGCCTGGAGCTTCTCGGACAGATCGCCAGTCGTCCCGAAAAACGCGTTTCCCCGGGCGGTACGCCTCCAAAAAACCAGCTTCTTTTCTGCATCGATGTCCGATCGGAGTCTGTCAGGAGGCATCTTGAAGCGATCGGTCCCTACGAGACAAGGGGCGTTGCAGGATTTTTCGGTCTGCCCATTGCCTTCAGGTCCTTTGGTGCAACGATCTTTCACCGCCAGTCTCCGCCAATCGTCTCTCCCAGAATATTTCTGTGGGAGTTGCACAGACCTTTTGCGGTCCGCTCGATGCGCCACTTTTTTCAGGGACGCCGGATCTGGCGCTGGATGAACCATCTTCTCCACGAATTAAAAAATAACGTCGTCACCCCCTATGTCCTCGTCGAAGCGATCGGCTGGATATCCGGCGTTCCCTTTTTCGGCAGGACCCTTTTCCCGAGGCGCTATGGGGAGCTTGCCGAGACAATCACCGCATCTGTCCTCCCTGACGTGCCCACAATGGTGCCCCTCGACAAGATTTCCGAAAAGGAGGCCAGGGATATCGTCGCACAGGAACAACGCCAGATCATTCGGCAAGTCATCGCGGAAAAGTACGGAAAAAAGGACCTTCCCAAGATCCCCGGGAGGGCCATCGAGGAATTTCTCTTCATGATCTTGTCCAGCGGCCATGAAGGAGGAAATCCCCAGACCACACTGGGAAAGCTTATCGGGTTGACACCGAAAGAGGAGGAAGACTTTGTCCGCGACCTCCGGGAGATCCATCACCTGACGCCAAGGATGGCGGCCAACCGCATCGAAGAGCTCGCACGTGTCGGACTGACACCGAACGAGCAGGCCAATCTTGCCGAAACGGTACTCACGATCTCCGGCCTCAGAAACAACCTTGGACGGCTCGTCCTTTTTCTCGGACACCGAAGCCGGTCTGAAAACAACCCCTTTGAATCCGCACTCGACTGCGGCGCCTGCGGCGGACGAGACGGATCTCCCAACGCCCGTGTTTCTGCAGGTCTTCTGAACCGTCCGGCGGTTCGGGAGATCCTTCAAAAAAGGGGAATCATCATCCCGCCCGATACTTTCTTCATGGCCGGAGTCCATGAGACCACGACAGACCGATTCTTCTTCTATGACCAGGAAGACTGGCCGGAGAGCCACCTCCCTGAAATCGGCATTCTGATCAGGGACCTCCGGACAGCGGGAACCCTTTCCGCCATGGAGCGCCAGGTGACCTTCCCGGACGCTTCTCCACAATCGCCGAAGATGTCGCAGCTCTCGCTTGTCAAACGCGCTCACGACTGGGCTGAAGTCCGTCCGGAATGGGGGCTTTCCGGAAACGCGGCCCTTGTCATCGGAAATCGCTCGCTGACTTCAGGGCTGAATCTTTCCAACCGGGTGTTTCTGCAAGAATACAATCATTTTGAAGACCCCAAGGGGAAATGGCTTGAGACCCTTCTCTCCGGACCGATGGTCGTGGCCTGGTGGATCAATCTCGAGCATTATTTTTCTTCTGTCGATCCAAGAGTCTGGGGATCGGGAAGCAAGGTTTCCCACAATGTGACCGGACGGCTTGGCGTCGTGGTCGGCCACGAGGGAGACCTGAGATTTGGCCTGCCCCGACAGACCGTCATGGACCGGAACAGAAAGCTCAGGCATGATCCCCTCAGGCTTCTGGTGATTGTTGAAACCAGCAGGGAAAGAATGAGCATGGCCCTTCAGGCCTCTCCGGCCATCCGGAAGGTCTTCGATCTCGAATGGGCCACTCTTGTCATCAAGGAACCGGAGAGGACGGGATTCTGGCGATATGAGGCAGGTGGATCCTGGATCGCAGAAGAGATTCAGCCGCCGATCGCCTTTTAAGCAAACATTCAAAAAAAAGAGGTTCTCATGGCAGGACTTAAGCTGTATTCCGTAAAAAAAGTGGAGATCATCACCGCAGGAGAACATCTTCCCTTTCTCCGGGAGCTTCTTGACGACGTCAAGGTCTCAGGCTACACGATCATTCCTGATGTCTCGGGAAAGGGCCACAGCGGATTCCATGAGGCACAGCTCATGTTCAACGACATGAGCATTCTGGTCATGGTCATCACCGTTGTCCCGGAATCCTGGGTCGAGACGATCCTGTCCGGACTCGCACCTCTTTTCGAGCGCTACTCCGGAGTTGTCTTTGTCTCGGATGTGCAGGTCAGCAGAAGGGAATATTTCGGGGAAACAGGCCAGACGACCTGATCCCCGAAAGTGGGGTTATTTTTCCTCGTGAAAAGCCACAAGGGGGTGGAGTGCGATCTCGTTGTCCAATGCGTGGTAGAAGCGGAGGATACTGTTTCTGGTTGCGCCAAGATCGGGAAGCGACCCGGCCGCCTGTCCCGACATCGAGAGCCTGACACCGTCAGGGATCGGCGTCTTTGTGAGCGTCAGGGTCTCGAATGTTCTCCAGAACGTGGAAGGAACCGTGATGCGGTAAGTCCCGCCCGTTCCCGACACAGTCAGGGGCGTGATCGTCCATCCCCGGAAATGCTTGATCGCCCTCATGATGTTCTGGTCAAGAACGACGGTATCACCCTCGTAGTTCCGGTCCATCAGCTCGGGGAGAGGGTACCCCTGACTGGTCCATGCCCGGTTCATCGAGAAGTAGACCGACAGCCTCTTGAGCGCCCCCGGTGGATTCCAGAGATTGGTGTTATTTGAAATCAGGTCCCCCCCGAGGTAGACAAAACAGGCAAGGAACAAAACGGCGATTCCAATAAAGGTCCAGCGCACCGGCCCACTCATCCATGGCCCCCTGCCTCGAGAAAACGCTCTGCATCCATCGCGGCCATACATCCTGAGCCGGCAGCGGAAATAGCCTGACGGTAGGTCGGATCCTGAACATCCCCCGCGGCAAAGATGCCCGGGACCGATGTCTTCGTTCCGGAATGGGTCCGGATATAGCCAACCTCGTCCATGTCGCACAGCCCTTTGACAAATTGGCTGTTGGGAGTATGGCCGATTCCCAGGAAAAACCCCTGACAGGGGATCTCGGAGATCTCGCCCGTCACGGAATCCTTGACACGAACACCGCTCACCTGGCCTTTTGACACATCGAGGACCTCAAGGACTTCCTTGTTCCAGGCAAACCGGATCTTTTCATTGGCACGGGCGCGGTCCTGCATCACTTTCGACGCGCGAAGCCGATCCCGCCGGTGAACAATCGTCACCGATTTTCCAAACCGGGTCAGAAAGAGCGCCTCCTCAATCGCGGTGTCCCCACCGCCCACAACAACAATATCCCGATCCTTGAAAAAGAAGCCGTCGCATGTGGCGCAGGCCGAGACACCGGCACCCATAAGGGCCTTTTCGGAGGGAAGACCGAGATACTTCGCCGAAGCTCCCGATGCGATAATGAGCGTTCTGGTCTCGAGAGTCTCGTCTTCCCCCAGAAGGGTAAAACCTCCTTTGACCGGCACAACAGACTCGATCGAACGGGTCACGAACCGGGTTCCGAACCGGAGAACCTGGGCCTTCATCCTCTCGATCAGTTCAGGACCCGTGATTCCATCGGGGAATCCGGGGAAGTTATCGACCTCCGTTGTCGTCGTCAGTTGTCCACCGTGCTGTGGACCTTCCAGAACAACCGGGGAAAGACCAGCCCGGGCGGTATACAAGGCAGCGGTCAGTCCCGCCGGACCTGACCCCAAAATGACTACATTTTCCACAAAACCTCCCTTTCAGCCGTCAATGATGTCTCAATCAGTTTGCCATCCGAGCAAGAATCATGCGCAAATTTTCCATAAAAAACCAGGGTATGGTGTCTGCTCAAAAAAGATCTCCCATTCTCTCACAGCTCATCGGGTTCCCGCCAGATCCCCTCACATCCAGTCCATCGAATCGGTGTCGAGCAGCAGTGGTGGCTCCCTGACGACAAAGGTATCAATCCTGAGGGATTGACACCAAAAGTTGTTATATCAAATAATAGCTTCCGAATTTCCAAACCGGGTCACCAAATTCTCCTTGGAGATCACCTTTATGGATTCTTTCTCATGATCAATCGTGTCCATTCGCGATTTACCCCACAGAGCACTCCATCAACTCTGTCGGGTCATTTTCTTCCGAATTCCCCATCCAGCAACTTTTCGTTGCATCCCGTTTCTGGATCAAAAAAGATGCAGCAAGGATCCCGGAGGAACCTTGACGGGTCAACGCTCCTTCGGAGAGACCAGCTTTTTTAGGCATACCCCTTATCAGGAGAGTGATTCGGCTCTGGAGGCAAGATGCGATTCAATCGGCAAGAGAGGCGGGAGAGCGCGCGATGGGGAAGATCTTTCTCCTTGCGGACACTGAAAAAGCTCTGGACAGAAGCAAGTCACAGTACCGGAAAGTTTCTGGGATTCAAAAGGTTCTGCCATCTCTCCGCTCTTCATCCGGCGGGAGCTGACCTCCGATGGAAAAAGACGGGGTCCGTCCTGTCCGCTTTTCTTTTGACGCTCTTTGTCTCGAGTTGCGGCGGAGGCGGTGGAGGGTCCGGGAACAACCCTCCCGCCGAGATTGTCTATGCCCTCTCTGGAAACGGAACCATCACCGAATACGCCATCAACCCCTCAAATGGCTCCCTCTATCCAGGAAGTCAAACGATCACGACTGGCCCAGTACCCATCCAGTTTCTCTTCGACCCCAACGGAGATCCATACGCCTTTGTCCTGAACAATGGCAACACCCCCGTCTTTGCCGGAGGAATTCTCACATCCGACGGAAGCAATAATGGCTCGATTCAGGTCTTCTCCGTGGGATCCAAGGGACTATCCACGACTCCCGTCTACACACAAAAGACCGGTGAAAGCCCTGTCAGCATGGCCATCGACAGCCAGGGGAACTATCTGGCCGTGGCCGACCACGGGACAGGGACAGGCGGTGGAGGGGTGGAGATTTTCCAGATCGAAAGCGGGGGAATCCTTTCACAAGTTGCATCAAACTCTTCCCTTTGCACCTACCCAAACCAGGTGGTCTTCTCTCCCCCCACCGACGGAACGACCGCTGAATCGCTCTACATCGTCTGCAGCAGTCCGGAAACAACCTCATCATCAGCAGCAGTCATCGATGACTGCACGATTTCCCAGCTGCAAAGTGGAAGTGGCTGCACAGCCAGTATCACTTCAAACTCGACAATTTCCATCTTCAGCATGGCCATCGATCCTTCCAATCAATATGGCGTGGCCGCGGGGCAAAATGGATCATCAGGGGGGTTTATTACCGAGTTCCAGAATCCACCTGTTGCAAACTCCACTACTTTCCCCTCGACAGCCACATTCTCTTCCGTTGTTCCTTCAGGACAAATGGCCTTTGTCGGACCATCGTCATCCGAGAATGTCCTTTTGGGGAACTATGATGTCACAACTTCTGGATTATCCTCAGGTATCAATGCTATTCAACCATGTCCTGTTCCGAGTACAACACAACAGTTTTCCTGCGCAAATACGACCATTTCCACAGGTTCTCAAACAGGCCCCATCGCCCTTAAAACCAATCCCGCCGGAACCGCCCTGTATGTTTCAATGACGGGAACAGCGGTCAGCGCCGGCTCATCCTATCAAACCCCCGGGGCAATCCTCGCCTATTCGGTCTCCGGGACCACACTGACCTCTTTTACCCCGGTCCCAACCGGCGGATGGCCTTTGTCGGTTTCGTTGGCCCCCAACGGGAACCTCGCATTTGTCCCGAACTACGGAAGCAGCAATGTCTCTGTCTTTTCAGTGGCGGGTAATGGGGCCCTGACGCCTTTCAACCTCAACAATGGAAGCAACCTTCTTCCGGTGGGATCCAACCCCATATCGGTCATCGTTCGCTGATTCCTTCTAAAACGGGATCGAAATCGTTCCAGGGACAAGACCTCCACTCGAACGAGGATTGAACACTTGCCCGAGCATAATGGAATGGTCAGTGCAGTCTGGGTTGGGATACCGGCTCCCGATCAGGTATTCTTGCCCGGACGAAAAAGGGAGAGGCGTCTGTAAACGCCTCTCCCTCAAAACGAAAACCAACCCTCTCCATTGCCGGGATCACTCGACAGGATCAGGGGCAACGAGCTCGAGTCCCTCCGGAAGCACTTCCAAAGTCTCGTGGACAAAGGGGATCGAGCAGCATCCCGCTGTTCTCAAGGGAAGAAAAAAAGAACCCCACGCTTTCTTCCCACGCTCGGTCACCCTTGCACAGTTGCGTTTCCCTTCATTCGCTGTGGTCAGCTTATGGAAGGACTTTCCCCTCCAAGATCGCGCCCATGCCGGGCGCACCCTTATAACTCCGGGCTGAACCCAGGAGTTTTACGGCTCTTTCTGATAAAAAATGGACGGAAATGGACGGAATTGGATTCTCATTCTGCTGATCCTCCGGATCGGCAACTCTTCATCCGAATTGCGGATTATCCGATATTCCGCTATAATGATTTCCATGGACACTATCGCACAAATCGGCGCTCGCGGACAGCTAACATTACCAGCCTCCGCCAGAAAAAAATTGGGACTTAAAACGGGAGATACCCTACTTGTCCATATTGAGGGGGGGCGGATCGTTCTGGATCCAGCAGTTGTCCTGCCAGTAGAGATTTATACGGAAAAACGTATTGCAGAATTTGCCGAACAGGCGACAATGACAACGGAAGAACTAGAAAAAGCGCAGCGTTATTGGGAACAGTAAGGAAAGCTGTTACCGTTTTTCTGGATGCCAATATTCTGTTTTCAGCCGCCCTTGGCGGAGAATCTTTCACGATGCTGTGGAATTTGGCACAACAGAAAAAAATTGTCCTACACAGCAGTGCCTACTGCATAATAGAGGCCCGGCGCAATATCGAGAGGAAGCGACCACAGGCGCTAAATGACTTTGAAGGGAAACTTTCCAGCGTCAATGCCGTGGTTTCCAGAACGACCATGAATTTTCAATCTGACTTGAACGAGAAGGACCGGCCGGTCCTGGATGCTGCGATTGCAGCCGGGGTGGATGTGCTCCTGACCGGTGATGTTCGTCATTTTGGGCCACTGATGAAGCGCTCGGACCTCCCTTTACGCGTAATGACCTTGCGTATGTTCTTGCTTCACGAGTGATTGCTCCCCCGTATAAATCCCGGAGACAGCAATCTCAGCCTCATCCTATGGGGGACCTTGCAGTCCCGATCTCCCCCAGCCTGCAACACGGACAGAGACAGGTCCGATAAAATCACACGCTGTCCATTTCTGATCGTTGATCGATGCATAGGGGCGCTTCCCCCCTAACTTGAGATAGATGTTTTCCAATATTCGCAAACTTCTGATCTCCCCTCTGGCGCATTTCAGGAGCTCTCCTGAAGAGACCAATCCGCTCAGGTCTTGGGATTCGCCCTTGGCGTCCCATCGGCCCTGACCCAGCGGGGGTAATCCTGACCGGTCGCAAAGGCAAGCGCCGCCCGGTCGACAGTCAGCCGGTACTGGGCTTTGGCAAGAGCGGCTCTCGTATCGAGAAGATAAACCTCTGCCAGTGTCAGCTTGACGATCGAAATCAGGTTCGCCTCATATTTTGCCTGGGCGAGACGGAGGCCGAGCTTGGCTTCCTCCACTGCTTTTGTATAGGCCTTGACGTCGTACAGGTCGGTCCTGACCCGCTCATGGGCCGAGACCACCTCGTAACGGATCCTGTGGTCGAGATCCTTGAGCTTTTCGGATTCGAAAAGAGCCTGCTGATGGCTCGCCTCGACCTGGGACCTGATCATCCCGCCCGTATAGATCGGGACGTTCACCATCGCTCCGCCCATCCACCATCCCGGGGTATAGGACGCACCCGTGTTGAGCTGATTCAGTGTCCCGAAGGAGCCGAATGCAGACAGGTAGGGATAATGGGACGCCTTGACGGAGCTTGTGTACTCATTGATCGCACCAACAGTTGACTTGACCGCATGCATCTCCGGTCTGGCATCAAGGGCCGTCTTCAGAAGACCCGGCAAGGGCGGAATCGGGGACAGATCCTCGGTGACAGAAGTCGGGTAGTAGTTTCTCGCTCCCCCCTCTCCAAGTCCAAGCGCCTCGTTGAGCCTTGCCACCCGTGTCTTCACATCGTCCTTCATTCCGACAAGAAGTGCCTGGGCCTTCAACAGGTCGACCTGGGCAAACTCATCGTCGAGCTTCGACTTGTACTGGGCCTTGTAAAGGGAATTGGTCAGCTCACGGACAAGCGCCCTTTGTTCCTCGTTCTTCTGGTAGACAATCACAAGCTGTTTGTCCAGCTGAAGATGGGCATACGCCTCCCTGACCTGAAGGATGACCCAGGCATCCCTGGTGACAAGATTGGCGATCGCCGCATGTTCCTTCTTTTCCGCCGACCTGGTCAGATGAAGATAACGACCGAAATCAAACAGCATCTGCGTCGCGCCGATCGAGGCATCAAACACATTCGACGTCTGCGTCCCGTCCCTGCCGAGCGGTCCGATCCCCCCGTAGGTAATCGGCATAAAAGGAGAATAGGCGTAGCCATTGTTGTAAGGCCTGTTGCTCACACCGGGATTGCCGGTCCCGAATAACGCGCCGGCCCCCACATTCGGCAGAAAATGCGCATTCGCCTCGCCAATCTTCGCCTTTCTGGCCGCTACCCGGTGGCGATAGGCGAAGAGCCTGGGATGATGGTGGAGAGCAAAAGAGATGGCCTGGTCCACCGTCAGATGAGGATCAGGTGCCTGGGTCACGATCGCACCGTCTGCTGCCAGTGCCTGCGTAGCCATCCCTATCAAGGCGGCGGCTCCCATGACCACCGCACTCCATGTCTTTTTTTGAATCATCCGGATATTTCCTCCATATAGCTTCCCTCAAAACGGGTTCTGAAAACCGCCATTATCCGAGCTGTCTTGCTGGCCGATATGGAATGACCCTTCTCGGAATGGCGTGGACATGCTGCCCTTCACGAACATGCCAGCGCCCCATGACGACAACACGGTCTCCAGGATTTAACCCTTTTGACACCTTGACCCAGTTCCCGTTGTCGACATCCACTTCGATGGGCCGGATATGCGCCACACCATGATCCACGACCACAACCGTCAAAGGCTTTCCGACACGTGCCCGGATGGCAAATCCCGGGATGAGGAGAGCTCCCTTTTCATGGGAGAGCGAAAAGGTAAACTCACCGTACATCCCCGGATGGATCGCCAGGTCATGATTGTCGAAATCGACCTCGGTCCTCATCGTCCGGGTTCTCAGGTTCTCCTCAAAATCAAAACGTGTTACCGTTCCCCTGAAGACCCGACCGGGAAGAGCGGAAAAGGCGACCTCCACAGGCTGCCCCATCTTGACCAGGGGAGCCACCTGGGCAGGAACCCAGACGTAGGCACGAAGCTTGGTAACCCGTTCAACCGTCACAATCGGCTGAACGCTGTCCGTATGGGACGTCCCGATCGAAATCATCTTTCCGGGATCCACAAATCGCTGGGTCACCACCCCATCAAAGGGAGCCCTGATCGTTCGATAGTCCATAAGGGCCTCATCATGGAGAACCTGGGCCTTTGCCATTTTATAGCTGGCCTCTTTTTCCTGGACACGTTCTTTCGAGATCAGTTTCGGGTGATCGGCCCAGACCTGCTGAATACGCAAAAATGTGAGATGGGCTATTTTTTCCCTGGCCTGATCCTTTTTCAGGGTCTGGCGAAGCTCCGGATCGGCAATAATCGCCAGGACCTGTCCCTTCCGGACAAAATCCCCCTTGTCCACGTTAAGGACACGGAGATAGCCGGGAACATGCGCCATGATCACCGCCTTCCTGAAAGAATGGATCGATGCCGGGATCGTGACCTTCCGGACAAAGTCCTGAGACCTGACCCGCACATACTGGACCGTCTGCAGAGGACGAACAACCTTTTTTGGCGGGTGCAGGTCATGATAGGCAAGAAGAATCACCGGAGTAATGATCAAAGCCAAAAGAACAACAAGAATAGCGATCCTGTCCCGCCTTGTGACCTCGACCTTCGAAAGATCGATCTCCTCCTTCCAGGCAGGATTGAACTCCTCGCCATGATGCGCGCCGCTGTTCGGGGTTTCCGTCATTTTCTCCTGCCTTCCTTCTGACCATCGGCTCCATCGATTTTTTTCGGAGCCACACATTCAAGACCAAGTTTTCTCAATCGGTAATTCAGGGACGAACGCTTCATCCCCAATATTTTTGCGGCCTGCGTCCTGTTGCCCCGTACACGCTCCAGAATCAGGCCGATCTTCCTTCGCTCCTCGTCGAGAAGTTCCTGGCGAAGCCCACCTTCCTTCGCTGAGCGCTGGGGAACCGTGGTTGACGGAACGCCTTTATTGTCCACCTTGTGGAACTCCCTGGGAAGATCCTCAACACCCATCAAGCCGTCAACAGAATGAACAGCCATCCCCTCGAGAACATTTTTCAGCTCCCGAAGATTCCCGGGCCAGCTATGCTTTTCAAACAGGGGCAACACACCAGGCTCCAGGGTAAAGCGCCGGTGCATCTCGGAACCGAGGCGGGCCAGAATCGTCTCCGAAAGGATCCCCAGATCCGGAACCCGCTGTCGAAGAGGAGGGAAGGTCAGGAGCAGGGGATTAAGACGGAAGAAAAGCTCCTTCATAAAGACCCCCTTCTCCACGAGAGCCCCAAGCTCTTTCCTTGTCGCGGCCAGAATCCGGACGTTCACCCGGACAGGATGATCCCCTCCCGCTCTTGTGATCTCCCCCTTTTCAATCAGGACAAGGAGCTGTCTCTGGATCTCTTGCGAAATGGCATCGACCTCGTCTAAAAAAACGGTCCCTCCGTCGCTGATTTCAAAGAGTCCTCTCTGGGCGGAGAAACCTCCGGGAGCTCCCCGTTTTTCATCGCCGAAAAGCCTTTCCCGGAGCTCACTTTCGGAAAATCCGGAACAGTCGATCATCGCAAACGGGGCTTCGCAGCGTTTCGAATAGGCGGTCAGGCTTCTCGCCGCCGTCTTCTTTCCGGTACCGGACTCCCCGACAAACAAGACAGGGGAATCCATCCGGGAAAACCGGATGAGATTCTCGCGAAGCGTGAGCATCCGGGAATCCCTGCCGACAAGCTCTTCGGAAGAGATATCGAGCTGTCCCCTCAAAAGTCCGTTAGCGCGACGGAGGGAAACCTCCATCAGGGCACGCTCGAGCCTCAGCTCAAGGATGGTCAGTGAAAAGGGCTTTTCCAGGAAATCATGCGCGCCGGAACGCATCGCCTCCATTGCCGCTTCCGCACCGCCGAAAGCCGTCATGATGATCACCAGGGTCTCCGGGCAGCTCTCCCTGATCCGCGAAAGGATCTCGAGACCATCTGCCCCGGTGAGCTTCAGGTCCAGGAGAACAACGTCATAGCGACAGGCAGGAAAGCTTCTCGGAAGATCCTGGTCCCCTCTTGCGCCGTCCACATCATGGCCCCGTTTTCTGAGCGCCTCAACCAGAACGGACCTGAGCGCCTCATCGTCATCCACGACCAGAATTGTCATCAAAAAAACCCCTTCATGCTAATGGCTGGCAAAAGAATCTTCTTTCCCTGTTTGACTCCGGGAAACGGTGTTCCTTAAGATCAAGGTTGGTGAGGAACCCTTTTTCGGAGAACGACCCACTGTCCGAAAAGCAACCGGCAGGCAGAACTCTTGAAATCGCCCCGTTATGCGGGCCTAAAGTCCCTCTGGCATCATCCATCGATTCTGGCCGATCCTGTCGGATTCAGGTTGACCTCACCCGATCTCTTTTGTCATTCAAAAGTCCAACTTGCCCTCAGAGGACATAACACCACCATGGAGAAACCAATGACCCCATCAAACGACACCACTAAAGCCCACCGGCAGGCGGGGATCTTCTTCCCCGACGAAACGCCCCAGATCATCAGCGTCACAGGCGAAGACAGAAGCACTTTTCTCCAGGGCATCGTGAGCCAGGATATTGCCAGCGCCAAGGTCAATGACGTCGTGTACACCATGTTTCTTGACCCAAAGGCCCATATCCTTTTTGATGCCTGGGTCGGGATCCTTCCGGATGAGATCCTCCTGCTTCCGGGTGCCAGAACCGGAGAGGGGCTTCTGGCTCATCTGCGCAAATATCTGTTCTTCCGGACAAAAGCCAAGATTGAACTTTTATCCGGACGCTTTTCCATTGCCCATCTTGTGGGTCCAAAGCTTTTACCCATTTTGGCCGACCACATCAAATCCGGAGATGGGGCCATCCGCGAAATCGACGGAGGCGGTTATCGG
>JAKAYF010000033.1 GCA_021816465.1 Nitrospirota bacterium | reverse complement strand
TGCCTGGAACCCAAAAGACAATGGAATGGTTGAAGCTCTGTGAGTCCGGTCTGTTCCTGATTGCGCTTTTTCCGGCATTGGCGATGGTTTTAACCGACCCGGTGACAAAGTAGCCGTCGTGGTTTCTTAAAGCCGCGCTCAAAAGTCCGAACCGATGAACCCAGTTGTGCCCATCATACCCGATGCTCCAGGGCGTTTTGCGAACGGCCTCCGAAATATTGGCGCTACCGCTTAGCCCCTGTCCTGCGGGCCATGGGGGAGACATCTCCCTCCCAATGGTTCTTCTCCATAAAGGAGATGTCCGGGAGAGAAAGTCGGTCAGGACAAAGGTGGTTCCCGAAGCATCACTTCTGTGCATAAGCCTGATCCGGTGATGGCCGAGTGACAGTCCGGAGTTTTCAGCCAGAAGCCGACTGTCGTCCCAGTAACGGATTTGTCCCAAAAAAATCAGGGCAAGAGTCTCTCCATCAAGTCTGAGCGGAGTTTTTCGGGAAGCTCCCGGCAAGTTATAAATGATTTCCACATCTTCCATCGCTACGGGAATGATGACCATGTCCGGGTATCTTCCCTTGATGTTTTTGGTCTCGTAGGCATCGGACGCCCCAATCGATACATCACCGAGAAATGCCTGCCGATATCCCGTTCCTGAGCCGGTGGCGGAAAGGCCTATTTTTGTGTCCGGATGACTTTTTTCGTAGGCTTTTGCCCATCTTGTCTCAAGAGGATAAAGCATGGAAGAGCCTGTAATGGTGATCAGGCTTTGTCCGGATGAGACGGCCGGACAAAAGGCCATGCAAAAAAGTGCCACTACCAGGATCGGGATGCTGGCCACAGATGCTCTCTTTCGGGCTGCGGGCGGTCTTTCCTTGCGCATGGGGAGTCCTCACCGGTTGTTGATGTTGGTATAAGGGGAACAAGCACTCTATAATGATCCCATGCTACATCAAGACGGACTGGCTTGGAAGTTTTTTGGGTGGGGATGGGGCATCGCCGCCCTGATGCTCTTCTTTTCGCGATTTTTGAGGAAACTCTGTACATGTCTCACATTGAATCAGCTGATATTTCCAGGAAGTTTTTTGCGCATCTTCTTGCTGATCAGGAAAAGTCTGCCCTCCTTTCCCAGCTGGCTCCGGAAAGGGTCACTCATTTCTCGGAAGTTCTTTCAGCATCGATTGAAAAACTTTTTGGCTCCGAGCCCATCGATCGTGATGAAGCCCTTTCGATAGGGGAAAATCATTACCGTCTTGGTGTCACAGTGGACTGGATCAGGGAGTCCTTCGACTGGCTTCTCGCCGAATACATGCGAAAATCGGATGACCTGCGGGAATCTGTGCGGATTTATGGCCGGTTTCTGGAACATCTTTCCCTTCAGTGTCAGGGTATGCTCCGGGGGAAAGAGAAGGTCCTTTCGATGGTTTCCCGTCTGGATGCGATCCTGGTCCATGATTCTGATCCGATCAAAAGCTTTGAAAAGGTTTTCACGCTGCTGACCGATGAACTTCTGATCCAGGGCGGATGGATCGGGGTTTCGGATGAATCCCATGTTTTCAGACCCGTTGCGATAAGTCATCCCTGGGTATCGGAGTATCTTGAGGGAAACGAGATTCGTTCGGATGAATCGCCATTGGGACAGGGAACAATGGGAAGGGCGTTTCGAACAGGTCAGATCCAGGTCCTCGAAGATACACAGTCAAACCAGCTCCTCTCGCCATGGAAGGAGCGCCATGTTCGCTTCTCGATACAATCGGTTGCCTCCATTCCGATTGTGGATGATGAAGGAAAGCTGCTCATCCTCTCCATTTACAGCAGATTCCCCTGGTTTTTCAGACATTCTGACCACCGGATCCTTCTTGATCATCTGAAAACGATTCTGGAGGAGATGTTTTCCCGGTATAAAACGACGAAGATTCTGGAAAGGGAACAGGTCAGAATAGGCCGGATTCACCGGCTTCACCAGGCTTTCTCCCGGGCATCGGACATTGTTCTCATGGCGAGGGAAGAAAACGAGATTCTCGATACGACACTTGATACCATCGTCTCGAGCAGTTTTTTCGAGTGGGCGGTTCTCGGCATCATTGGTGAGGACGGAATGATTACCTACGAAAAGGGAATGGGAAAAGGGGTTGAAAAGTTCCTGGCCGAAAAACTCAAGGTTCCGGTCGAAGGAAAAACTCTGGCGGGGAAAGCTGTCCGGACCAACCGGATGCAGTATTTGAATCAATATCCCGACGGAGATGTCTTTCCCGCCCTGAAATCCTTGTCGGTTCGCCTCGACATGCAGTCTGTCGGAGCCATTCCTGTTCTCCGTTCCGGGAAAAACTGGGGTGTTCTTGTTGTCATGTCCAATGTTCCCGGAGCCTTCGACACGGATACCGTCGAACTCTTTGTTGGCATCTCAAGGTTTCTCGGACATGCACTTGATGAGTTGGCGATCCGCCGGGAACTGGAGTTTGAGAAAGAGAGACAGGAATGGGCTGCAACACATGATGACCTGACAGGCATTCATAACAGGAGGCTTTTAAAGACGTTCCTTGAAAACGCGCTGGGCTTTCAGGAAAGAACCGGTCTTATGGTGGCGGTTGGACTTCTTGACCTTGATGACTTCAAACAGGTCAACGATCTCTATGGCCACCATGCCGGAGATCGCCTTCTTCGGGAAATTTCCCGAAGGCTTCTGAATGTCTTGGGCAAAGAGAATGCTCTTGCCAGATTCGGGGGAGATGAGTTTGTTCTGATTTTTCAAGGGCTCCGGGACAGAAGTGCACTTTTGGCCCTTCTCTCCCGGATACAGCATGAAGTTTTTGGTCCACCGGTTATGGTTGTCGATGGAGAGACGCTTGAGGTCAGGGGAAGCATGGGTGTGTGCATCGCCAGAACTGCAGACAAGCCGGACTCACTTTTGAAAAGGGCCGACGAGGCTCTTTACAGGTCAAAGTCCGAAAAGTCGCTCAGAACATCGTTTTATTGTTTGTGTGATCAATCCGGTGTCTGAGTGTTCCGCTCCACAATGGCGTCCTGTATTTCCGGATTTTTCGAAGACCAGTTCAAATCGGGCGCCGGATTTGTTTTGGGCGCAACGATGGCCATGGCGTGTCGGGAGTTTGTCCCGAATGTCTCTGTTTTGCGTTTTTAATCCATGGGAGGATGAGTCTTGAGTTTCAGTCGTGAAAAAGAAGGGCAGGATGGGGCATATGAGGAGACCGGTGCCTTTTGTGCTCCTTCTGCCAGAACTTGTCCGACATGTGGTCGTGACATTTCGGACAGTCTGTATCTTCGGGAAAGTTTTTGTTCAAGGAAGTGTCGTGAAATTGACCTCATGAAATGGCTTAATGAAGAGTATCGTCTCCCGGTGGATGACCACTTTCTTCCGGAAGGAGAAGCTGATGAGCAAGAGTGAGTCTGATTTTTCCCCTTCCGGAACGCTTTATGGGGTCAGCGTCGGTCCTGGTTCTCCTGACCTCCTGACGATTCGCGCGTTGCGGATTCTTGAAAGCGTTCCAACGGTTGCTTACCCCAAGAGTGTGTCGGACGGAGGATCCCAGGCCAGGGATATCGTTGCCGGTTATATGGCTTCGAGAAAGAGTGCTCCCAGGATTGTTGAACTCGTATTTCCGATGACAAAAGACGAGGTGGTTCTTGAAAAGGCCCGTATGGAAAACGCCCGGCTCCTGACCGAGTCCCTGACGATGGGAGACGTTGCCTTTATCAGTATCGGGGATATCCTGTTCTATTCGACCTTTGGAAACCTGCTGTCGGGGCTTAAGAAAGTTCTTCCCCGGCTCAAGGTCTCCGTTGTTCCCGGAATTACTTCTTTTAATGGTGCGGCCGCCAGGATTGTCGAGCCACTGGTTCAGGGGGCGGAAAGTTTTGCAGTGATTCCGGCGACTTATGAGGCGAGCCATATCGAGAAGATGATCGACCTTCACGAAACGGTCGTTTTTATGAAAATCAACAGGGTCATTCCGTCCCTTTTGCAGCTTCTGGATGCGCGCGGTCTTCTTCCGAACTGCATCTATCTTGAGCATGTGGAGACAGGCAGGGAATTGATCATTCGGGACGTTTCCACTCTTTCGGGCAGGGAAATTCCCTATATGTCCCTTCTGATCCTTCGTAAAAACGGATGGGGGAATCATGGCCAAGCGTCCTGATGTTCCCGGGCAGATCGAGTCACTTCGTTTTGTCGACATGATCCTTCTCAGGTTTTCGGCGATCTGGGCTCTTGTCGGATTTGGTGCGGTTTTTACAATAACGATGATCCATTTTTCAAAAGGAGACCTGACACTTTCCCCTGTTTTCAATGGAATGGCGGTTGGTCTGGGCGCGGCTCTCCTTGGTCTTGGCCATTCCCGTTACCAGTATTATCTTCTTGAGCTCGATCCTGGCCGTTATGCAGGTCTTTACAAGAGAATCAAGGGAGGGCAGGGGTTGTTCGGGGGACCGGTCAAGGGGGGGCTTTCGATTCCCCCTCATCCATTCAGAAAGCTTGTGGCTTTTTCTTACATCATGGGAGTTCTGACTTTTGTCCTGGTCATTGTCCTCTTGTGGAGTCAGCTTTCTGTTGTGAGTGCACTCTCCTACGGTATCGGGGGTTTTTATCTGGCAAGGGTTGTTTTCTGGAAAAAAGCACTGGCGCTATATCAGGGCCAGGGAATTCATTGGGAGGAGTCATGAGTCGAGTAAGGGGCGGTACTGTCTATTTTGTTGGAGCCGGTCCGGGGGCGTCCGACCTGATCACTGTTCGGGGTGCACGGATCCTGGAAAAGGCCGGAAGAGTGATTTATGCCGGCTCTCTTGTAGACGAGAGGGCAATGGCTGAACTGGCTCCAAAGGCAAGATGGATTGACTCTTCCGGGTTGAACCGGGAACAGATTGTTGCCGAGCTTGTTAACGGCGCGCGGTCAGGAGAGGTTGTTGTGAGGCTTGCTTCCGGAGATCCGGGTATTTTTGGGGCAATGGCAGAAATGACGACTGAATTGTCAGCCATGGACATTCCCTGGGAAGTTGTCCCTGGTGTTTCATCCGTTTTTGCAAGTGCGGCAGCACTGGGTATGGAGTTGACCCTGCCCGACGTGAGCCAGACCGTTATCCTGACGAGGACGGCAGGAAGAACGCCCATGCCTCCCGGGGAAGGTCTGGCAGATCTTGCCCGTCATGGCTCAACCATTGCGATCTTTCTGTCCGTTGACCGGATTGACGAGATTGTCGATGAGTTGTTGACGGTCCTTTCTCCCCAGACTCCCGCTGCAGTCGTTGCAAGAGCATCGTGGGCGGATGAAACAATGATGCGTGGAACGCTTGAAACGATTGCCCCGATGGTCAAAGCCTCAAAAATTCATCGCCAGGCGATGCTTCTTGTTGGGCGCGTCTTTGATCCGGCCGTTCGCTCGAAAGTCCGGAGCCGTCTCTATTCGGCGGATTTCTCTCACGGATTTCGAGACGGAACTGACAAGGGAGCCTCCTTGCCTCCTGACCCGAGCCTGAACTGACGGGGAGAACTTCTTTCGCGGGAAAATCGTTTTTCCGGAATCTGTTCCGGTGATTTTTCCTGCTCTCATCCGGGAGGGCAGAATGCATTGTTCGCCCTGGTGATGGAAATAACGCTCATCTGTTTTTGACAATTGTGTTTGACGATTGTGTTTGACAATTCTGGATTTTGTGTGGGGTTAAAATGGGTCAGGTGCCAATCATGGTCCTGGGAACAGGGTCCGGAGTCGGAAAATCCCTTGTTGTAGCCGGGTTGTGCCGATGGGCCTCGAATCTGGGCCTGAGGGTCGCACCTTTTAAAAGTCAGAACATGTCCAACAATGCTGCGGTTCTCTCAGGTGGTGGCGAGATCGGTCGGGCCCAATGGCTTCAGGCAAGGGCCGCCCGGGTCAGTCCCAGGGCTGAAATGAATCCGATTCTCCTGAAACCATTGGGCGAGGGGCGTTCACAGGTCATTTTTTTGGGAAAGCCCCTTGGTGTTTTTGACATCAGGGAGTACAAGGAACTCAAAAAGGAGCTCTTCCCAAAAGTCGTCATGGCGTTCGCCTCCCTTCGGGACGAGTTCGATCTCGTCATCCTGGAGGGGGCCGGGTCACCTGCGGAGATCAATCTTCTCGATGAAGACATCGCCAATACGCGAATGGGGCGAGCTGCCGGTGCGAAGGCACTGCTGCTCGGAAGTATCGACCAGGGAGGCGTCTATGCGTCCTTGTACGGGACATGGATGCTTCTGCCTCCCCGAGAGAGGGAAATCATCACCTGGATGGGAATCAACCGGTTCAGGGGGGATCTCTCGCTTCTTGAGCCGGCCCACCGAGAAATCACGCGCCTGACGGGTGTTCCTGTCATCGGTGTTCTTGAGCATCTGGGGGTATTGCCCTTGCCTGACGAAGACTCCTTCTCCATTTCCGGCGAAGGGGACGCCGGAGAGAGTTCCTCCCGCCAGATTCGCGTCGTTGTGGTTGAATGGCCACATCTCTCGAACCGCTCGGACATGGATCCTCTTCGTTACCATCCCGGAGTTTCCCTGACATTTTGCCCTCTTGACGGTCCTCTCCCCCAAGGGGCGGACCTTGTCATCCTTCCTGGTACAAGACAGACGGTCAGGGACCTGGAACTGTTTCGGAAAACGCCTCTCTTCTCCTGGTTCCGGAGGTATGTTCGTGAGCAGGGAAGGGTGATCGGCATATGCGGAGGATATCAGATGATGGCCTCGGATATCCTGGATCCGGAAGGGGTTGAGTCAGATTGTCGATGGACACCGGGCCTGGCTTTTCTGCCGTTTTCCGTCCGTTTTGAAAAGGGAAAAATTTCGAGACCGGTTTCGGTGATGTGGCAGGAGAATTCCGGAGCCGGTTCGGAGCATCTTGGCGGGAAATGGCTTTCCGGCTATGAAATCAGACATGGGAGGAATCACCTTCATGCGGGAGCCCACCTTTTTTCTGTCAGGGGGGAGTCGGGAGAGCCACTCCCCGGAGAGGGTTTGATGAGTTCCACGGGGAAGATCTTTGGATCTCCCGTCCATGGTCTCTTTGACAATGAGCCTTTTCGGGAGTTTGTCCTGAATGGATGGCTCGGAGGGGATCTCGCCCGGACTGCCGATATGGACTCGATCCAGGATGAGGCTCTCGACCGGCTTTCATCAAAGGTGTCAAGGGCCTTTCCTGTTATAGAGTGCCGGCCGTGATTGCATCATGGGCCCTTTGCCCTCTGTCGCTTTCGCTGGATCTGATTTTTGGGGAGACGCTTTCTGTTGTCCACCCTGTGGTTCTTGTCGGGAGATGGGGGCGATTCCTGGAACCCTTTTTCCTGGAGCGGTGTCCGGCGGGCAGGTGGCAAAGGCTGGGTGGCGTTCTTTATCTCTTCCTGGTGGCCGTCCCTCCCGTGCTTGCGACCATTTTCCTGACTGGCCCGTTTGTTCCCCCTCTGGCCGGAAATCTTCTATCCGTCTATATCTCCTATCAACTCCTTGCGGCCAGAAGCCTGTATGATCATGTTCGGGATATCCATACGGCTCTTTCCGCGGGAGATCTTGCTGGTGCCCGTGTCTTTTTGGGGAAGATTGTCGGGCGAGACACGCAGGATTTGACCGAAACAGAAATTTCCCGGGGTGCGCTGGAGAGTCTATCAGAAAACATGACCGACGCTGTTGTTGCCCCCCTGTTTTTTCTTTTTCTGGGAGGCGCTCCTCTTTTGATCTTTTACAAGGCTGTCAGTACGATGGACTCCCAGGTGGGCTACAAGAACGATCGCTACCGCGACCTTGGGTGGGCAAGCGCCAGGCTTGATGATCTGTTGGCTTTTCTGCCGGCCAGGCTCACGATCCTGTTGTGTATGGTTTTTGCTTTTTTCAACCGGTCTGGCCGATCCCATCTGCTTGAAACCGTTCGCCTCATGCTCTCCGAACGACATTTGCATCCAAGCCCGAATTCAGGTCATGGAATTGCCGGGTATTCGGCTCTGTTGCGTGTACGGCTTGGAGGAGGAGCCTTCTATGGAGGACACTGGGTCGAAAAGCCACTGATCGGGAGGTCGTTTCAGCCGCCGGATCAAGGGCTTCTCGGGATGGGGCTTTCTTTGTACAAAAAGCAGATCGCTTTTGTCATGGGCATTTTGCTCCTTTGTTTCCTGTTCCGATGGAAAGTTCTGGGAGAGAGTTTTTGGAAAGCCTGAAAGAATGGGATCATGGGGGCGGGTCTCCGGGAAGCTGCGAGCTCGATGCCAGTACGACGATCAACCCCCTGGGTCCCCCTTTTTCGATGGAGCTCTTGTGGCGGGATCTTTCGGCCTGCCTGTCCTGTTACCCTGATCCGACATCCGGAGCCCTCCGGGAACAACTTTCTTCTTTTTACGGTCTTCCGGTGGAAAATATCCTTCCAGGAGGAGGTGCAACCGCTCTTTTATACCGGTTGACCGAAATACTGAACCCTTCCAGGCTCCTTCTCCCAAGACCCGTTTTCTCCGAATACCCCAAAGCGGGGGCGGCCTGCTTGATTCCCCTGGATTTTGTCGGCCCCGGCTCTCCTCTCCCTCATACTCCATGGCCTGTTGATCCCGGATTTTCCAGCATTCTTGAAAAAGCCTGTCACGGGGATCTTGTCGTTCTGGTCAATCCGGTCAATCCGACCGGAGAGGAATTTTCCCGGGAATCGGTGATTGCCCTTGGGCAAGAGCTTTGTTCAAAAGGGGCTTCCCTTCTGGTTGACGAATCCTTCCAGGACTTTATCGGGTGCCGCAGCTCTGTTCTTCCAAAATGGAACGATCTCTCCTCGTCTTTTTTTGTCCTGAAGAGCTTTACGAAAATATCCGGTCTTGCAGGAATACGGACGGGAGCCTTGTTCGGACCGTCCGGGGTCTTGTCCGTGATATGCGAGAGGATGGGACCATGGTCTCTTGGACTGATCGAACAGAGGGTGATCGGGGATTTGATCGCCAATCGCCGGATATCGGAAGAGCAGTGTGTGGCCATTGACCGTCGTCTGGATGTTCTTTCAGACTTGCTTCTGGCAAACAATTTTCCGGTTTCCAGAGGGGCTGGTCCTTTTCTTTTGGCCCGGACAGGGTGGGGCTCCAGCGCCGTCCGGCTTTCCAGAAAATCTCTTGAAGACTATGGTGTCAGATTGCGCGTTGCAACAGGTTTCGGGGTGCAAAACGGAGAGGATTGGGTCCGCATCGGTTTCCAGGGTCTGATGGACCCCGGGCGGGTTGTTTCTACCCTCAAAAATCTTGCCGGGGTCTGAGAGCCTCATTCCCCTTCTCCCCGGTGTTTTCCAGGACAGGATTTTTCTCTCAGAGAACCACTTCTTCCAGCTAATCCTTGCTTTTTTTAAGTGTTTATCAAAAATATTTCTGAAGGACTATTCAAAGTTGGCAATTCCATGCTAACATGGTCTCTTCTACATCATTCTCCAGGTGTGTCTATATTTTCCTTTTCGATTTTTGTAGTCTTTTGGTCAGGGTATTTTGCCAGAAGTGAACGCCTTTACGATGAACCACCGAAAATATAAAACGCGACCATTAATCTATATGGAGGTAGCAATGGCCGGTATAAAAAAGAAGGAGATGGTGAAGTCTGAACCATTTTCCAAATTGCTGTCAGTGAAGGAGGTCGCCGAGATTCTGGGCGTTTCTCCCGTGACGATCCGTTCCTGGGACAAAAGCGGGAAGATCCGGACGATCCGCACTCCGGGCAACCAGCGCAGGATTCCGGAAGAAGAGCTTCGCCGGATACTTGGGAATACCTGACTCTCAATCTTTCGAGGGGTCTCTTGGGCAACAGGAAAGGGTCTGACCGGTGAAATCGGTCGGCCCTTTTTTTGTTCCTGCGATCTCCAGCCCGATCAAAATCGTGCCTGCTTGCTTAATGTTTCCCCTCTGGCTTTCAAACGCCGGATAATTAGGGTAAATTTCTTGTTCGTTGGTGATTCGGGAGTCAATACAACCTCGGGAAAAAGATTCAGTCGAAGGAAGGGAACGTATGTCAGAAGAGAAGAATGTTTCAGGAACGATGCGACAGGAAACAGACAGCATGGGAGCCATCGAGGTTCCCCATGACCGTCTTTGGGGTGCCCAGACGCAACGGTCGCTTCATCATTTTTCGATAGGACGGGACCGGATGCCGATCAAGGTGGTCCGGGCCATGGGGATCCTTAAAAAAGCGGCGGCGATGGTGAACCGGGATCTTGGGAAGCTGCCGTCCGACAAGGCAGATCTCATCATCCGGGCTGCAGGGGAGGTCGCATCAGGCGTCCTTGACCAGGAGTTCCCCCTTTTTGTCTGGCAGACAGGATCCGGGACCCAGACCAACATGAATGTCAATGAAGTCATCGCCAACCGGGCCATTCAGCTCTCCGGAGGAGTGGTCGGATCGAAGAATCCTGTGCATCCGAATGACCACGTCAATATGTCCCAGTCTTCAAACGATACATTTCCGACAGCAATGCATGTTGCATCTGTCCTTGCTGTTTCCGGAGAGCTTCTTCCGGCGCTTTCACAGCTCAGGGACGCTCTTTCCAGGAGGGCTGAGGAGTTTTCGAAAATCATCAAGATTGGCCGCACTCACCTGATGGATGCGGTTCCCCTTACCCTTGGCCAGGAGTTCTCCGGCTATGTGGCTCAGCTTGAATCTGCCCGGGAGAATATTCTTTATGCGATGGCTCCTCTGTACAGGCTGGCCATTGGTGGCACAGCGGTGGGAACCGGTCTCAACACCCATCCCGAGTTTTCCGACAGGGTTGCCCGCGAGATCGCCCTCATGACGGGACATCCTTTCGTTTCGGCTCCCAACAAGTTTATGGCGCTTTCCTCCCATGACGAGCTTGTCATGGCCAGTGGAGCATTGAAGGCACTTGCCGTGTCACTCATGAAGATCGCCAATGACCTTCGGTGGATGGGGTCTGGTCCCCGTTGCGGTCTCTCCGAGCTGTTCCTCCCGGAAAACGAGCCAGGAAGCTCGATCATGCCTGGAAAGGTCAACCCGACCCAATGCGAAGCCCTGACGATGATCGCTGTTCAGGTTATGGGGAATGATGCAACGATCGGATTTGCCGGATCCCAGGGAAATTTTGAGCTTAATGTCTTCAAGCCCGTCATGGTTTTCAATTTCCTGCATTCCGTTGAGATCCTGTCCGACGGAATGAAAAACTTTACCCGCTTCGCGGTGGAAGGTCTCCGTCCGAATCTTGCAAAAATCGGAGAGTCGGTCAGAAGTTCCCTGATGCTTGTTACGGCCCTTTCCCCCCATATCGGATATGATCGGTCCGCCAAGGTGGCTCATGTGGCTTTTGAAGAAAATCTGACACTGAAAGAGGCTGCAATCAAGCTCGGGTTCCTGACCGGAGAAGACTTTGACCGCTGGGTTCGCCCTGAGAACATGCTGGGTCCTGCCTGAGAGCGAGCGAAAGGACTTTTTCCGTTGTTGAGTCTTCCCAAAACACCGAACATCCTCCCTGTCTGTCGCAAGATTGTCAGGGAGGATGTTCGATAAAAACGGTCGGGAAGGAGATCTTGCAATCCAAAAAGGGAAAACGGTATAGTAGCAACTTGCCCTGTAGCTTCTTTCCTGTCTGACCGGGATATTCCCGGACAGGGTAAGCATTTTTCTACAGGTTGATTTTTGGCAAGATTGTTTTTCTAGTCGGGGCGTAGCGCAGCTTGGTAGCGCACACCGTTCGGGACGGTGGGGTCGAAGGTTCAAATCCTTTCGCCCCGACCATTGCTTTACAGAGAGTGAAACACACCTCTTCCTTTTCGGAATATTAGAACCTTTTCCTCTTGAATCTTCGAAAGAACTGATCCCATCACATTCCCCGGGGGCTCAATGATGTCTGAGATATCATCCGGACGACCTCACTTCCCAACAACTGCAGTCAGTGAATCCATTACCGTTTCCGGACATGTCCATGGAGTCGGATACCGGGCCTTTGTTCTCTCGCATGCACTGCGCCTCGGGCTGTGGGGAAGTGTCAGAAACCAGGAGGACAAGACAGTCCTTGTTCTCGTTTCAGGTCTTCCCGATGCGATCGACCAGCTGGTTCTGGAACTTCAGAAGGGGCCTTTTGGATCAAGGGTCGACTGTGTCCTGAGAACCTCTCTGGGCATTGCTTCGGAAACAGCCGGGACCTTTGTCATTGACCGGGATATTTGATGAGTGATCTGGTGGCCGGGAGGGATGATGAGCGTCCGGATTCTCCTGTCTCGTCTTTTTTTTCGGGAGCGGATGAGAGTCATGAGGGCGGGAGGGATGTTCTTCCGTCTTCCCGGGGAGCGGGCCTTTCCGCCCTGGGGGCATACCTTCAGAACATGAGGTCAACAGATTTACTTTCCCGGGAGCAGGAAGTCGATCTCTCCACAAAAATGCACCAGGGGGATGACCGGGCCCGGGAGTTAATGATTCTTTCCAATCTGAGGCTCGTTGTCTCGATCGCCAGGAGGTATGCCGATCGGGGGCTGGCGATGGAAGATCTCATCGAAGAGGGCAATCTGGGTCTGATGAAGGCCGTTGACCGCTTCAATCCCGAGCTTGGCTTTCGTTTTAGTACCTATGCAACATGGTGGATCAGGCAGTCCATTGAGAGGGCCTTGCTCAATCAGGTCCATATGATCCGGCTTCCTGTTCATTTGATGGAAAAGATCAACTCCTCCCTCTCGAAAAGGGAGCATGACCTTGCCGCGGGGATTGATCCGGGGGAGGATCTTTTCTCGCTCCATCCTGAGCTTCTGCCTCTTCTCAGGGAGCCGTTGTCCCTTGACATGCCACTCGGGGACCGGGATGATGGATCGCTTCTTGATGTCCTTGAGGATACGGAAAGGCCTTCGGCCATTGAGCTCATTGAGCTCAGGGAAGATCATGAGATGATCCTCCGCTGTCTTTCGATTCTCCGGGAAAATGAGAGAAGGGTGATCGAGCTTCGGTTTGGACTTCAGGATGATATTGCTCCAGAAACGCTAGAGCATCCGGACCCTGCCCCCAAACCCAAAGCACGCCTTGCCAGCCGAAAGCCATCGGAACGCGGAGACGGGATGACGCTTGAGGCGGTCGGAAAAATCCTGGGGGTTACAAGAGAGCGTATTCGTCAGATAGAATCTCATGCCCTGGCCAAGATGAGATCATATCTCGAGCACCCGGATGCTTTCTCCAGTCCATCTCCTTCCAGCCATGAAAAAGGGAAAAAAAACAAAAACGTTAAACTTTAAGGAGAGGGTATCTACTCATGGATCTTGACAAGATTGTTGGCCGCATTCCTGATTTTCCCAAAAAAGGGATCCTTTTCTATGATCTGATGCCGGTTTTTCGTGATCCGTCTTCTTTCCGGACCCTGATCGCCGAGATGGCCAACCCGTTTCTTTCCGAGAAAATAGGAAAGGTTGTCGGCATCGAGGCGCGGGGATTCATTCTGGGGGCACCAATTGCGGAAAAGATCGGTGCCGGATTTGTCCCGGTCCGGAAGAAGGGGAAGCTTCCCGGGGATGTCTCATCCCTGACCTACCAGCTTGAGTACGGGACGGATACGATTGAAATCCAGCGCGGTGCGATCAAGCCGGGAGAGCGGGTTCTTCTCGTTGATGACCTGCTGGCCACAGGCGGGACAGCGAAGGCTGCGATTGACCTGATCAGGCAACAGGGCGGGGAGGTTGTTTGCATCTCTGTCGCCATTGAACTGACCGGGATCGGAGGCCGGGAAAAGGTTTCTCCTGTTTCGATCAGGCCCATTCTCGTATATCCGGCATAACCCATTATCGGAGAGGAGATCCCGTGACGCTTTACACTGTTGTTATTCGATATTCAAGATCCAAGGAGGAGGTTGCTGCCGTTGTCGAGGCGCATCGGGCCTATCTCGACGGATTTGTATCCAGTGGGATGCTTTTGGCTTCCGGGCCGCTCGAAACAGCGGATGGAGGTGTTCTCTGGGTTCGCTCGGAGAACAGGGATGCCCTTGAGAAGATGATTGCAGGGGATCCTTATTCCTTGGCCGGCGTTGCAGATTTTTCCGTTCTGGCCTTTGAAGCCAAGAAGCTTGCTCCCTCAATTTCAGAAATGATGTCCAGGGAGATCTTTTCGGTCTGAGCTGGAAGAGGTTTCCTCTGTGGAGAGGAAAAAGCCCCGGGAGTTTTCTTCCGGGGCTTTTCTTTTCTACTCGGTAGAGACAGTCTGCTCAACCTGCTGGGATTGCGGGATAATCCTGATAAAGTTTTTCCGAAGGTCGGAGCTGATAATGGATGATATCCACATCGCCTCCTCTTCCTGTCCGGAGGCGGAGATTTCTCCGTGATAATCCTCCAAAAGGCCGCGAACAAGCGTTTCGTCCTCTTTGGTGATCGGGAGGATGACGACCTTGGACCCCCGTGCAATGCGGCGGCGTATGGCTTCCTCGTCGAATCCCCATTGTGGCTGCTTGAACAGATAGACGGTTCCGCCCGTCATTCCTGCGCAGATCCATGGTCCTGGATCTCCAAGGACAACGGCGCGGCCATTGGTCATGTATTCAAAGGCGAACCCCTTCATGTTCGAATGGATTCCCAGATGTCCGACATGGTCGTTGATTGGCGCGGTAATCCTTCCGCCTATGACCATCTCTGCTCCCGAAAGGCGAATCCCGGCACGGGAGTCGCAGTCTCCCTGGATGAGGAAGCGGCCTCCCTGTGCACCGTAGGCGAGGGATTTTCCAACCGATCCGTCGACAAATCGGCCCTCTTCATTTTTCGCTTTGAGGACAACGATCCTGCCCGCCATGGCACCTTTGCCGACGCCGTCCTGTGCACCGCCTGTGACTCGGATCGTCATGTTGTTCTTGATAAAGGCGCCCATTCCATTGCCGGTGATGGAGCCGTTGTTGATGTCCAGTGTCACCATCGGGTGTGTCGGGTATTCGCGATGAAGAACGCCCGACAGGTGTGTTCCGATGTTTCGGTCCATTGAGGTTGTGCGATCGACCTGGACGGTCACAGCTCTTGGGTGGAGTCTCAGGGATCGTTCAACCTCCGAGGTGATCTTTTCACCGAGGGTGACGGTCTCTTCCTGTGCACCGAGTCCACAGAATCCTTCCGGATCGAGATTGTAGGAAGACGGATTCAAAAGCGGTGTCAGATCGATGCGATCGAAATGGCGAATCTGGATCAGGTGTCCCGTTTCTCCGACGATGGACTGTCCTCTCGATACACCAATTTCCGCCATCAGCCGCCTCAGGTCCTCTCCCATTCCTGTGAAGAAATGCTTGAGCTGCCTGACGGAAAACTCAAAGTCCCTGGGGACAAATCGTTTCAGGCCATGATCGTGGGCCTGCTCTTCCGTTTCTATCTGGGTGGCTATTCCCACATGGCAGGTGTCCATCTGGCATTCCCTGCAGATTGTGCAGCCAATGGCCACCATGGGTAGCGTTCCGAACCCGACCCTGTTTGCGCCAAGGCACATGATTTTAAGGACATCGGTGGAGGACTTGAGCCCGCCATCGGCCCAGATCTCAACCTTGTCCCTGAGACCTGCATACAGAAGAGCCCGATGAACTTCTGTAACGCCTATTTCGACGGGGAGGCCCACATATCGCAGGGCATGCATCCTTGCCGCGCCGGTTCCACCATCGAATCCGCTGACGGTAATGATGTCTGCTCCGGCTTTGGCAATTCCGATGCCGATCGTCCCGATTCCGGAGATGACCGGGACCTTGACGGCGACGCGGACCTTGGGGTTTGCGCTTTTAAGTTCCGCGACCAGCTGAGCCAGGTCTTCGATGGAGTAAAGATCATGATTGTTCGATGGAGAGATCAGGTCCACTCCCATCGTTGCCTTTCTGGCGTTTGCCACTTTGGCGGAGACCTTCTTGCCCGGGAGATGTCCTCCCTCGCCTGGCTTGGCTCCCTGTCCAATCTTGATTTCCACAAGATTGGAGGAGTTCAGGAGGGCAATGTTGACGCCAAATCGGCCGGATGCAATCTGTTGTCCCCGGCTTTTGGGGTATTTTCCGATCAGCTCGAGGATTTCTCCGCCTTCTCCGTTGAGACAGATGATGTTCATCTGTTCGGATGCCTCCGCATAGGCCCGGTAGGCGACCTCTCCCTGCGATCCAAATGACATGGAGCTGATAATAAAGGGGTAGTCCTGCTCGCCGACCTTCAGGTCGACAGACTCGACCGGAACGGTGGATTTTCCGGGAGCGATATCGAGAAGGTGGCGAAGGGAGATCGGGTTTTCGATCTCAACGGCCGAAAGCTTGTCCTGGTATTTGCTGTAGGGTTCCTTCTGGTTGGCGACATCGCCCGCGAGTTTCCAGACTTTCGGATACAGGTGATAGGTTTTTGAGAGCTTCTCGGTTTTTTCGCCGTGGAAGTACGGAGCCCTGGCCCGGGCTTCCTGTTCGAGGCGGTCGATGGAAAGTCCGACTTTTTCTCCGCCGAGAAAATGGGGGGTGGCGAAGATTTCGGAAAGTTCAAGACCAACGCCGATTGAGGAAAACAGTCGCCCGTACCCGCGCATCTCATGGATGCCCATGGTGGAGATGACCTTTTCGATTCCCTTTTTGAGCGCTCCAACGACATTCTCGATCCGCTTTTCCCGCTCTTCCGGGTCGAGTATTTTTTCTCCCTTGACTGGAGTCAGGGCCGTCTCAAACATAAGATGGGGATTGATGGCATCGGCCCCGATCGAGAAGGTAAAGATTGTGTCATGGAGGTTCCGGATCGAGCCTGAATGCACAATAATGGAAAGATTCCTTCTGAGGTTGGGCGTATTCCCGACAGGCGGGGATTTCCTGAGCGCGCGATCAACAAGGGCTGTCGTCAGTGCCGGGTCGATCCAGTAGTAACCCGGAAGAAGCGCTCTTGAATCATCGATGATGAGGATCTCTGCTCCAGTCTGGGCATGGGAAATGGCCTCCTTGTGGATGCGTTCGAGCGCTTCCTTCATCGATTCCTTTTCCTGAAAGGTGGACGAAATGGTCCGGATGTGGTCCTGGGGGAAATGGCGCGGCAGATCTTCGAGAAGATGTATGCCCAGACGGTCTGCGAGCGCCCGGTAACGATCCGGAGGCAGGAGAGGCTCACCCATATCTCCTCCGAGGAGAATGGGCAACGCCAGGTCAAGCCCTCTGGGCGTATGGACCTGGTCTCCAAACAGGGGCCTTGGTCCGAGTACGATCCTGGGCGAGAAGTGTTCCATCTCCCTTTCCCTGTCGATTGCGGGGTTGGTGACCACTGCCACATTTTCCTTGAAATAGTCCGGGATATTAGTCCGGTCCTTTGAGAGGACTGCGAGCGGACCATCAAAGCCCAGGGATCCGATTGGCTCAAAGCTTGTCTGGGCAAAAAAGGAAATCATGTCGTGGTCATCGGTGGAAAATCCGAACGGATTCCACAGGGATGTTGCCGGGAGCATTCCGGTATTTGTTCCGGACGGATACTGAAGGATCTCCTGAACGGTCGGCAGCGGGACGGTGTCCGGATGGACATAGGACGGAATGCTGGGATGAAATCGTTCGGCATACCGGTTGTATAATGTTTCCTGGATCTCGGGATACATCATCGGGGAGAGTGTTCCCCGATCCAGGAAAAAGGCCATTTTTTCCCCGGGAGCAAATGGTTTTGGTTGTCCGACCATCCGGGATGACGGAATGATTCCCCGTTCTGAGGAGACAATCGTCATGTCCCTTGTTTCAAAAAGCCACATGGGACGAAGTCCGAGCGCATCGACAGAGAATACGACCTCGTTCTCATAGCGGGCGATGATCGCGGCAGGGCCCTGGGCGAGGGGGCCCAGAAATCTGCGGTAGAGAAAGTACATCTGGCGCATTTTGGGGTCCAGCGCCGAAATGATGTGGGTGATCGGCGGAAAGACAATTTCCATGGCTTCCATGAGTGAGAAGCCAAACTGGACCATCAGGCCCTCGATGGTCCGGTCGAGATCCTGGGAATCGCTTCCGCCCTTGACGGGGGGGATGCCCAGCATCGCCGATTCCCTGCGAAGCTTGTCGATCGTGTTGATCTCTCCATTGTGTCCGAGGATGGAAAAGGGCTGGACCCTTTCCGTTACGGAAAGGGTATTGGTCGAGTATCGGCTGTGTCCCAGGACCGCCCGGCTTTTCATCTGGGGATCCTGGAAATCGAGAAAGTACTCCGACAGGACAAAACTTGTCCCCTTGACCTTGTAAACGGCAACATCGCCAGACAGGGAGCCGATATGGATCCGGCCATCCGTTTCCATGCTGACCTTGGCATCGAAGGCGACTTTCCTGGGAATCAGTCCTTCCTTGACGAGAAGCCCCGCCTGCCAGAACAGGGGTTCGTTCTCCGATTCCTTCGGGATGCGGCCTGAAAGAACCTGTCCTTTTCTCAGGGAAAGGACCTCCAGCCCATTTTCTGTAAAGCGCCTTGAGATCTCTTCCCTGAGGGCCGCTTCAGTCGGGATGTTCGGATTGGTCGCTACGTCCGACACGCGTGGAGTATAAATATGGGCGACAATGAAGCGTGGGTCATGGGCCAGCTGAGGATCCCTGCCCTCCTTTTTCAGCCACCTTTCCCAGAGGTGTCGTGGAATGTCGACCTGAACTCCGCAGCCATCGCCCTCGTTGTTGATCTGTCCGGCCCTGTGCTCCATCATCTGGAGTCCGGAGAGAGCCTCCCTGAGGGTTGTATGAGTGGGTTCTCCCGTTCTGGAAAGAACGGCAACGATGGCGCAGGAATCCTTTTCCTGATCAATAAAGGGACCGGTCAGTCCGCAGTCATGGGGGAGATTGCCACCAGATGGAATATGTTCCGATATCGGATTGTTCGAATGATTTAATTGGCTCATCTGCTTGGGATATCCTGTAGGAAATTCGTTCGAGAGATTGGGGTTGTCCGGGGCTACAGAGGAAAAGCCGGAGTCCGCTGAAGCCCGCGTTGTGCACAAAGATTGTCGAGGGAGCCAGCATGAACAGTTCTTCTGATTATATCCAAGGATTTTCCGCCGATGCAAGGGAAATTCTTCCGGAACGGGCAGGGGAGCTGTTTTTCAGGAGCTTCCCCGGCGCGATCGAATGTTTCAGGGGGGAGTTGCTCGGGACGGGGTGTCTGTTTGGCGTGAGCAAAAAGGGTCTTGCAGCCATAACGCCATTTGTGGGCAAGACTTTTCCGGATTTTCTGGAGGGCCTTCCCCTGTTTCCTTTCCTCGAAGAGGCCAATCGGGCTGTTTCAGGGGGAGGGGGCTTTGCCGGGCAGATTGATCATGACCGCTGGAGTCCATTTCTGAAGAAAGTTCTCGGCATCGTCGCGACCATTCCCATGGGGGAGACCCGGACCTATGGGGAGATTTCTTCGATCATGCAGATGCAAGGCGGGGCAAGGGCGGTCGGCCGGGCTCTTGCCGCCAATCCGCTGCCGCTTCTCTTTCCATGCCACCGGGTTGTCCGTTCTTCGGGAAAAGGTTCGGGAGGCTATACGTTGATGGGAAAGCAGGAGCCGGAGCTGAAAGAGCTGCTTCTCGAGAAAGAACGGTCGATGAGGTGGGCGGGGCCTTTGTGGGACAATACTTGCCAAGGGCGCACCGTATCTCCCAGAATTGAGAAAAGCCGGCCAGTACAGTCTTAAAAGGAAGGAAATCGTTCATGGGAACATCAATTGACGCGTCAACTGCCGGAAAAAGTCAGACCAAAGAAGTGAGAGGCGTAGCTCTTGTCAAAAGTCGCCACGCCGGTTCCGGTGAAAAGGCTCCCGCCCAGATCATGACACTTGTTTTCAAGGGAGAGGGAGGGAAAGGGCTTAAAGAGTGGCCTGCAAGACTCTGGGAGGATCCCAGGGGGATCGGTGCCTCTCTTGCCGTGGGGTCACTGGTCCTCGCGGAGGGGACCGTTGTCCGGCATAACCAGGAACCCCAGCTCAGGATCACAAGGCTGACTCCCCTCAAGGCATCTCCCGAAGAGATCCAGTCCTATATTCCGCAAAGCACCATTTCCTCAAGCCTGGCAATGGCCCGGATCGATGCATTCATGGAGTCCCTTGTCGAGCCCCACCTGAAAACATTCGGGATTGAGCTGATGTCTGATCCCGAGATCCGCTCCCTGTTTGAAAGGGCCCCTGCCGCGAAGAGAAACCATCACGCGGTTGTCGGAGGGCTGCTTGAGCATACGCTTGAAATCATGGAGATGGGAGACCGTATTGCACCGATTCTGCGATTGAATCGCGACCTCCTTTTGTTGGGTCTTCTTTTGCACGACCTTGGAAAATGCTGGGAGATCTCCTCCCAACCGGGATTTGCCTATACGGATGATGGCCGCCTTCTCGGTCACATGTTTCTTGGATGTGATGCCGTCCGTCGGACCGCAGGCCGGATCCCGGAGTTCCCCGGGACCCTTCTGAAGCTTCTCCAGCACTTTATCCTGTCCCACCATGGAGAGATGGCTTACGGGTCTCCTGTTTTGCCGGCCACTCCGGAGGCCATGGCCGTTCATATGCTGGACAACCTTTCCGGACAGGTCTATGCCATGAGGGCTGCGAAGGGATCTGATGGCGACGAGTGGGGTTATGAGAGAAACCGCGGTGCCCAGATATGGCACAGGGGATCGGATCCGGCGGAGCTTGCGAAGCTTTCCGGGAAGAAGGATCCATCGACCGGTCAAGGTGCCTGATGAACAGTTCTGAAAGATTGGCCATTTCCAGGGATCTTGCGGGGATCCTGGGGTCGGAGGGAGTCCTTTCCTCGCCTGTGGACCGCAAGGCCTATTCCTACGATGCCGGGATTTATCGGGAGGATCCGATTCTGGCCGTTTTGCCCAAAAACGCGGAAGAAGTTTCCAAAGTGGTGGTTTGGGCATCCGCCAGGGGGATTCCCCTGACGCCACGATCCGGAGGAACAAACATCACGGGGGCCGCGATCGGGGCAGGCATCGTCCTGGGGCTTTCCCGGATCAACCGCTGGGATTTCAGAAATGCCGGGAATGGTTCGGTCAGCGTCGAACCCGGAATGATTCTGAAAGAGCTCAATGACCGTCTGGCTCCTCTGGGACGTTTTTTTGCCCCGGACCCTTCTTCCGGGCAGGCTTGCCAGATCGGAGGGATGATCGGGACGAACGCTGCCGGGGCCCATGCTCTGAAGTACGGCGCGGTCAAAGAAAATATTCTCTCTCTCGAAATGGTCGGGTCTGACGGAAATCTTTACCGGATCGCGCCCCAGACCCTTTCAGGAGGAGCCTCTCCCGATGTGGCATCGCTGCCTCCCGGATTTAAGGGCGTTCTGGAAAAGCTTCCGGCCTGGGCTCCGGTTCTCCGGGAAAAACGATGCAATGTGACCAAAAACTCATCCGGATACAACCTCTTCGACCTTGCCCAAAAACTTTACGGGGATCCTCTCAGGGTCTTCGATCCGTCAAGACTGATTGTCGGAGCGGAAGGAACCCTCGGTGTTGTCACCCGTGCTGAGCTTCTTGTCCGTCCTGTTCCGTCAAGGCGCGTTACCATTCTGGCCTACTTTCTCGATCTTTCTGATCTTGGGGAGGCTGTTGCGAGGATCAATGAACTGGGTCCTGCGGCGTTGGAAATGATGGACCGGCGTACTCTTGATCTGGTCGGTCGGGAGCGCTTTGGCATTCCTTCTTCTGCCGACTCGATGCTTCTGATCGAATTCGACAGCGAACCGATGGAGGACCTGGTTTCCGAAACAAGGAAAATTCTTGGAAAGATTCGTCTGGCAGATGATCCCGGTATTTCCTTCGATCCGGCGGAGCAGCTCCGGATGTGGCAGGCCCGCCATGCCCTTTTTCCGACCTTGTATCGCTATGACGGTGTGCGTCGGCCGATGAACTTCGCCGACGATGTCGCAGTCCCTGTGCATCGTCTTGTGGAGCTTCTCCGCTTCCTGAGGGAATTCTTTTCCGGAATGGATATCCCTGTGGCGGTCTATGGCCATATCGGAAACGGAAATGCCCATATCAACCCGCTGATGAACCTGTCTGAGCCTGGTTCAATGGAACGGCTCCTTCATATCAGCCAGGAGATTCACCGGACCGTGATCGACCAGTTCGAAGGTGTTCCCTGCGGAGAGCATGGGGAGGGACGTGTCCGGGCGGAGTTTCTTCCTTCGGTCTATGGTCCGGATGTCTACCAGATGTTTTGCGATACGAAGAGTTTTTTCGATCCCCTGGGGATCTTCAATCCCGATGTGAAAATTTCAAGGAAATCCTTTCTGGAAGGGATTGATGTCGAACGCGTCGTGAAGTCCTGTGCGACCTGCGGAAAGTGCAATACTGTCTGCCCAAGCTTCGATATCACCAGGAATGAGGCGATGGGTCCCAGGGGGTGGTTCCAGATGATGACCGATCCCGGTAGCTCCCGGGATGTGCCGGAATCGGTTCTCGGTGCCTGCCTGAACTGCAAATCCTGCCGGACGATCTGTCCTGCCGGGGTGGATGTGTCAGAGGTCATTCTGGCGGAGCGGGCCAAACGTGGTGGAGACCCTGTTTCCCGATTTTTTTCGGAGCAGCTCTTAAATATCGGACGCACAAGCCGGATTGTTGAGTTTTTCGGAAAGACACAGGGAGTGTGGGACCGTCCGCTCTTCCGGCGACCTCTTGAGGCGGTCAGCAGAAGGCTTTTCCGGGCAGTTGCGGAAAATGCACGGATCCCCGCGAGCCTGAAGCTTCCGAAACTCCGAAGCAAAACATTGCGGTCCTCCTTCTATGGATTGACCGAAGAGGGAGGGAGAAAAGGAAATATTGCCTATTTTCATGGCTGTGCGGCAAACTATCTCGATGATGGCGTCGGCGAAGCCATGATCCGGCTGCTGTCTCGCGTGAAGGGTGAGCTTGTCCTTCCACGGCAGACATGTTCAGGAACCCCGATCGAAACTTATGGCCACCGGGACCTGACAAAAACCTGCGCAGACGAAAATCTTGAGAACCTTTCCGGTTACGAGCGCGTTGTCACGGGATGTGCCTCATGTACTTTGGCTTTGAAGGATCTTCCCCATCATTTTCAGAAAGGATCTCAGAATTATGAAAAGGCGGTGAACCTCTCGGGAAAGGTTGTTCATGTTGCCAGATCGGA
>JAKAYF010000032.1 GCA_021816465.1 Nitrospirota bacterium | reverse complement strand
TAAAATCGCTCTCCGATATCAGGACAAGGGAGAGATCCTGGAAAATCTCAAGCGACTGAAAGCCGTCATCCATGAGGATCACCGAAGGAGAAAACGGCAGGAGCGCCCTTGCTCCCGCCAGACGGTCCGATGACAGGGAGATCGTCGCCGAAGGCAGTCTTGCCGACAGCAAGGCGGGCTCATCTCCCGTGATTTTGGGATCGGGAACGCGATCGCCGGAGGCTAACTGCCGGTCTTTTCCCGAAAAAACCAGAATCTCCGTATCAGACGTTTTTTTCCTTCCATAGCCCCGCGACAGGATCCCGACCCTGTGTCCACCCGACTCAAGAAGATTGGCCAGGGCGATCACAAGAGGCGTCTTTCCATTTCCGCCAACGGTAACATTGCCGACCGAGAGAACCGGAACGGAGACCTTCCCGCTTTTGTAGATCCCATGCCGATACAGAGACTTCCAGAGAGCGATTCCCAATCCATACAAACAGGAAAAAGGAAACAGGACTATTTTCCGGAGGTTCACCTCAGGAGCCCTCCGGCCGGGGCTCAAGAAGAAATCGCCTGACTGACGCCAGCGTTCGGGACAAAGCGCCCTGTTCCGAACGAAAAACCTCCTGGGCCATCATGCCCGCCTTTTCCCTGCCGTCGGGATTTTCAAGAAACCATTTGATCCGGCAAGCGAGCTCTTCCTCGTTTTTGACCCTGACCAGTCCTCCCCCTTCCGCAAGACGGTCCACCAGCGTTGAAACATGATCCGTCCAGGGTCCGGCAATCTGGGGAAGTCCGGCCGATGCCGCCTCGACCGGACTATGCCCCCCGATCCGGTCGAAGGTCCCCCCTGTAATGGCCACGTGGCACAGTCCGTAAAGGGTCCTGAGCTCTCCATGCGTGTCGAGGATGGAGACGATCGGACCCCTTGAAGGCAGATCCGGATCATGTCTCCCCTTTCCGGAGCGAAGCTCGAAAGCCAGGGAAGACAGAACACCTCCCTCCTTCAAAAATTCCGGCAGTTTTTGAAGATGGCGGGGAGCAACCAGAAAATGCAGCCGGGAAGAGAGCCATGGATCTTTCAGAAAAGCGTCCAGGATCCGGAGCGTCTCCTGCGGATGGGCAGACCCCAGAACGACACGCAGATATCCGTCAAAAGCCCCCGGACTCTGGTACCCCACCGGCAAGGATCCGGAAGCCGGACGGCCTGAAAACGCATTCTCAAAGCGGGAAATCCAGGAAGAAAGATCCTCTTTCAATCCCCCGGACGAAGAAGGGTCCGGTGGCGGCATATCCCACTTGAGATTGCCTGTCACCGACAACACCTCTTCCCGCACTCCCATCTTCAGATACCGGTCCCGGTCATCGGCGGACCCGGCCAGGACCATGGAGAGCCCGGCAAAAAGAGGACGCAGAAAAAAGCGCCACCGCATCATGGCGGCAAAGCCCCCGGGAGAGAGCCTTCCGTTCACAACCATAACCGGAATGTTCCGGGAATAGGCGGTCAAAAGCATCATGGGCCAGATCTCCGTCTCGAAGAGAATAACCCGTCGAATACGCCGGGAGAGCCAGAACGGCTCCCATATTCCGGGAAGATCAAGCGGCAGGAGGGAAACAGGAAGCCCCGGAAAGGATTTGATGAGAGCGCTTCTGCCCGATTCGGAGGTTGCGGTCAGGATCAGGGGGAATCCCTCTTCCGCAAGCTTCCTGATCAGGGGGCTGGCCGCATTGGCCTCGCCAAGGCTTGCCAGGTGGAAAAGGGTCGGCTCCCGGTCCTTTTTCGAGGATGTCGCGCCAAGACCAAACCGCTCACGGATGTGAGGGCGGGCCTTCGGGACAACAAGGAGAACGAAGGGCAAAAAGATCAGGAAAAAAGGCCAGAGAAGGAGATTCAGGAGCTTTCCTGCCCTCAGAAGGGAGCGGATGGTCACGGGATCTTTTCGGCCGACGCACTCTCGGTCATGGGGAGCACCGCGTCATCGCTTCCCCGGAGAGAGGCCTTCAAGAGGGAGAGGTAGCGGCCCGCCTTGTTTTTAAGAAGCTCGTCATGGGTTCCCTCCTCCACAATGCGGCCCCCTTCAACGACATAGAGCCACTGGGCGTGTCTGATCGTCGAAAGCCTGTGGGCGATCACGATGGTCGTCCGGCCTTCCATGATCCGGTCAAGTGCCCGCTGGACAAGAAGCTCGGACTCGGAATCCAGCGAGCTGGTCGCCTCGTCTAAGATCAGAAGGCTGGGATCCCGGAGCACAACCCGGGCCAGGGCGATTCTCTGGCGCTCTCCTCCCGAAAGAAAGACTCCCCGCTCTCCCACCCGCGTGTCGAGTCCATCGGGAAGCCGTTCGATAAAATTCTGGGCATTGGCGGCCGCACAGGCCGCCAGAAGCTCCGAAGGAGACACCTCCCTTTTGAGACCGTAGAGAAGATTTTCCCGGATGGTCTGGTTCATCAGGATAACGTCCTGGGTGACAAGGCCGATCCGGTCGCGAAGAGAAGAAACATCAAGAGCCTCGAGGTCGTGTCCGTCCCAGAAGATCTTTCCCTCCGTCGGATGGAAGAATCGGGGAAGAAGGTTCACCAGGGTACTTTTCCCCGACCCGGAAGGGCCAACGACTGCGACGAATCGTCCCGCCGGAATGGTCATCGAAACATCCCGGAGAGCAAAGTCGTCCTTGTTCGGATAACGAAACGAAACATGTTCGAAAGAAATGCCTTTTTCAAGGGTCAAGACCCGGATGCCGGACTCAAGCCCCATCTCCTCAAGGGGCTTGTCCAGAACCTCGTTGATCCGCTCGGCGGCGGCAAGCGACATCTGTATCCCGGACTGGGCGTTCCCCAGCCCCTTGATGGGCTGATAAAGCATCTGCGCCGCGGTGATAAATCCGACAAGGGTCCCCAGAGTCAGCGTCCCGTGAATAACGGAATATCCGCCCAGCCAGACCGCAATGCCCGCGCCCAGCGCTCCGATCGACTCCATGATGGGGGAAAGCATGTTTTCATACTTCACGATCTTCAACTGTACAGAGGTAAACTCCTCCGAATGCTTTTCAAAGTTTTTGATCTCGAGTTCCTCGGACCCGACCGACTTGATCAGACGCACCGAGGAAAGGCTCTCGGAGAGGTGCTGGTTCATGTCTCCGATTTTGCCCTGGTAATGGCGGGAGGATCCCCGTATTTTCTTTCCGATTTTCCTGATCGGGATCAGCGTAAAAGGCACCGCCAGGAGAATAAAGAAGGTCAGTTTCGGATTCATCCAGAAAAGGGCCGCCATCATGCCAATAGCGGTGAAAGAATTCCGGATGAGATCCCTGATGATCTCCGCGATTCCCCCCTGCAGGATCTGGGTATCGTTCGTGACACGGCTCATCAGGGATCCGGTCCCTTCTGAACCGTAAGCGCTCAGGGGGAGACGGATCACATGGGCAAAAAGGTCCCGGCGGACGTCGCTCACCATGTGAAGAGCCGCTTTTTTGAGAAAGACCGCCTGAAGGTAGGCGGTTAGCCCCTTGACCGAATACAAGATGAAAAACGCCGCCGGCAGGACAAAAAGAAGTTTCGGATTCTTTTCGCTGAAGACCTTGTCGATCAGCTCCTTGAGAAGAATCGGAACACCGCTGGAAACAGCCGCACCGATAATCGCCATCAGGATTCCCATAAACAGGAGAAACCGGTACGGATGAAGCCATCGGTGCAGTCTTTTCCGTGTTTTCAGATAAACAGGATCTTTCCAGAAAACCATCATGAACGATTTCCTCCGGATGTCCATCCCAGCAACCTTGCCATTTCAGAAGCCGCCTTTCCTGAGGCCCCGGGCTCTCCCAGGGATCGCTGGACCCGGGAAAGGGCTTCCCGCATCTTTTCAATTCTTTCTGTCCCGGAAAAGATCCGGCAGACCTCCGAAAAGATCCGCTCCGGCGAAGCGTCACCCTGGATCAGCTCCGGCATTGCTGTTCCCCCCTCAGGAGAAACTCCGGCCACAAGATTGACCATTCCGATCGCCGGAACCGTCACCAGACGTTTCGCAATCTGGTAGGACAAAGGATGCATGACATAAACCACCACCATGGGAACATCGAGAAGAGCGGTTTCAAGCGTCGCGGTTCCGCTTGTCACAATCGCCACATCGCATGCCTTTGTCACCTCCCTGAACCGCCCGGGAACTCTCCGGAAGATATCGGGATCGGCGGTCCAGGGATAGACAGACTCCATCGAAGCAAAGAGAGAATCTTTCAAATGGGGCGTCTGGGGAACCAGAGCCCGAAGATTCGGATACTTCTTCCTGAGGAGATCGAACGCGGCAAGCATCCGGGGATAAAGGTATCCGATCTCGGACTCCCGGCTGCCCGGCAAAAGACCAATCACCCGGGGAGACGGTGTCTCGCCGGCCTTTTCTTCCGGTGGTCCGATCCCGGGGAAAAACTGCCTTTTCAGCGTTTCGGAATCCTGCGCCGGACGGGACTCGTCTAAGAGCGGGTGGCCGACAAAAGTGACCGGAATGCCTTCCGCCTCGTAAAAGTCCCGCTCAAAGGGAAAGATGACAAACATGTGGTCGACAAGCTCCCGGATCTTTCTGACCCGCCCTTTTCTCGATGCCCAGACCTGGGGGCTGACATAATAAAAGATACGGACGCCCATGGCCTTCAGGCTTTTCGCAAGTCTCAGGTTGAAACCGGAAAAATCGATCAGTACGGCCGTCCTGATCCCGTGGATGCGCACCGCTTCCAGAATGCGATTTTTGGCCCTTAAGAGAACCGGCAGTTTTTTGGCGACCTCGAAAAGCCCCATGACGGAAAGCTCGGAAATATCGACCACGATCTCCGCGCCGGCGCTCCGGAGATTGGCTCCTCCAACAGCGTAGACGGCCAGGGAGGGATCAATCTCTTTCAGGGCGAGACAAAGACGCGCTCCATGCTGGTCTCCCGATGGCTCCCCCGTAACGATCAGCATGTTCCGGGACATTTTTGGAGAGATGGGTGAAGGGGTCATCTGACGGATTTTCCGCTTTCGTCTTCAGGAGAACGGTTCTCTAATGGAGGGTCTCTCCTCCGACCCGATATCAGGAAAGTTTCAGCTCATCCTGGGCGTGAAACCGGGCAAGGCTTTCATTGGCGAGCCTGGTCACCTGAAGTGCGACCTTCAGGGCCAAAAGGGCCTCCTCGCCCGTCACCTTCACCGGAAGATCGTCCCGGATGGAGGAAACGAAGCTTGAGAGCTCCTTTTTCAGCGGCTCGACCTGCTCAAATGTTTTCTTGTCCCTGTTGATCTTCGGAAGGCTCCCGGGTTCAAGTTCCACCTTTGCGGTCTTGAGCTCGCGGGTCTCATAGTTCAAGGAAAAGTATCGCCCTCCCCGGTCGAAGATCCGAAACTTCCGGAGCCTGTCGAGAGAGACCCTGCTTCCCAGGACCTGGGCCAGACAGCCATTTTCAAACTCGATCCACGCATTGGCAATATCCACGTGGCCGGTGATCACCGGCGTTCCGACAACACGGATGTCGGCAATCGGAGATCTCACGAGAGACAGGATGATATCGATATCATGAATCATCAGGTCGACGACGACAGGCACATCCGTTCCCCGGATGCCGAAGGGGGACAATCGCTGCGCCTCGATATAGGCCGGCCTTGGATTGGCTTCAAAAATCGCCTCGATGCCCGGATTGAAGCGTTCGATATGGCCCACCTGGAGCTTGACCCCGTGGAGATTGGTCAGATCCAGTATTTTCTGGGCATTTTCAAGGGTGTCGGCAATCGGTTTTTCCAGGAAAATATGTGGTCTGCCCCCAGAAAACACCTCGCGGACAATATCGAAATGGGTGGTTGTCGGCGTTACGATTGAAACGGCGTCAACCGATGCGGCCATGGCGGCGATACTGTCGAAAACCGGGACCATCAGACGACCGGCAATTTCCCGGGCACGCCCCGGATCGGAGTCGATAATGCCTGCCAGTGTTACCCCAGGGATCTCGGTGAGAACTCGGGCATGATGCTGGCCGAGATACCCGACTCCGATCACTCCGAACGTCAGTCCCATTTGACCCCCACAACAGAAATTCCGGCCTTGTTCGCCCGCATGATAAAAAGTGGCCCGTCCAGGATAATGGTTTTTCCCGCCTCGATGGCCAAAGTCGAAGCGCCGACCTCCTCCATGACGGCAAGAGTTCCGATTCCCACCGCGGGAAGATCGAATCGAAGGTCCTGCCCCGGCTTCACCATCTTTGCAACAACCACTCCTTTCGGACCGTAACGGGCCCCCCTTCTGATCGTCTCATCGGTTCCCTCGATAGCCTCGACGGCCAGAACGACCTTTTCCCGGACCACGACACACTGGCCGATGTCATGCTCTCCGAGAGCCTTCCCGACGGTAAAGGCCAGTTTGATGTCGACCATGTCCTCGGCTGTGGGCTGGCAGGTTCCCAAGACACCCTCCCCCGCCGCAATTTCGGGAAGAAGGATGGTCGAAGGAACGATGGTTATTCCTTCCTTCAAAAAGGCATCCGCCAGGGCGCGAAGCACCTGGTCATCATGATGGATGGCCACTTTTGCAAGAATGGACAGTCCCTTCAGGTCGGGGCGGAACTCGAACAGGCTGGGCTTTTTGATACCGCCGACAAATGCGGCATGGACAACGGATTCTTTATGGAAAAGATCAAAGATGGGAGAGACCTGGCCCACTCTCACCCAGACGACGGGGTAGCCGAACGATTCGATTTCAGGGTCTGTCTCCCCCTTGTGGGCCAGAACGACCACCGGGATATTGCGGTTTCTCGCCTCTTCCAGAAAGAGGAGGGGAAAGGTTCCGTTTCCCGCAATCATCCCAATTTTTTCGGGAATTTTCTCTTCCGAAGGACCGGTGGACAAAACTCGATCAAAGTCTGTCATTGGACTCTCCCTTCTTGAGTGGCAAAAAGGAGCGGTCGACTATCCCTGGTCAGTCTGGTCACCTGAGCTCGTTCTCTCCTCGAACCGTCTTGCCGTCAGGACTCCCCTTCCGGATTGTTCGACAAAGTTCAGCAAATGGGTCACTTCGTGCGTCAGGGGAACGCAGTCGCGGACTTCAGCGACGGCTTTCTTCTGGCTTTTCCCACCCCGAAAGAGGATCGAGTAGGCTTTTTTCAGGGCGGCGATCGAATCGGGAGCAATCCGGGCGCGTCGCAACCCCTCGAGGTTCAGTCCATAAAGAAACGCCCTGTTTCCGGAAGCCCATACATAGGGCGGAACATCCTTTGAGATTCCGCTCATTCCGCCGACAAGGGCCAGTGCCCCTATTTTCACAAACTGATGGATTCCGGTAAGACCACCGATAATCGCCCCGTCTTCGATCGTAATATGTCCGGCCAGATTGGCGGCATTGGCCATGATGATCCGCGATCCCAGCCTGCAGTCGTGAGCGACATGGACATAGGCCATGAGAAGATTCCCGTCGCCAAGCTTCGTCAGCATTCCACCGCCTTCCGTTCCACGGTGGATCGTCACGGATTCCCGAATCGTGTTTTTGTCGCCGATCTCAACCCGGCTCGGCTCTCCGTGGTATTTCAGATCCTGGGGCACAAGCCCCGCCGAAGAGAAGGGGTAAAAAGTGTTTCCCTGCCCGATGACCACCTTTCCATCGAGGACGACATGGGAGATCAGCCTGGTTCCGGCTCCGATGACCACCTCGGGGCCAACGGTACAAAAAGGACCGATCGAAACGCCTGGAGCAAGCTCGGCCCCCTTCGAAACCGACGCCATGGGGTGAATGAAGACTTCACCCTTATCCATTGCCTCACCATCCGCATCCTGTGAGTCTTTATGCTCTTTTTTCAAACGCCAGCCTTTCCAGAAGTCTTGGCCCGGTTTGACAGGTCCCGTGTCCCGTCAAACCGTCCGGTTCTTTATCGGACACCTGCTACTTTCCCGATGGGAGCGGAGAGGCGATCATGGCCATGATCAGAGCCTCACACACGCGTTTTGATCCGACATGGATCTCTCCCGCCATCTTCCATGTCGAGCCGCGAACAACCTTGCTGACCATCGTAATGGTGAGCGTATCGCCGGGACGAACAGGATGCCGGAAGCGCGCTTCATCGATTCCCATGAAATAAGGGATCTTCTCGGTCTTGTCCTGCCCGGACAGAATCGCGAGAACCCCCCCAAGCTGGGCCATCGCCTCGATCAGCAAAACGCCGGGCATAATGGGATGGCCAGGAAAATGTCCCTGGAAATAGGGTTCATTGATCGTGACATTTTTAATCCCCACGATCTTTTTTCCCGGCTCAACCGAGAGCACCCTGTCCACAAGAAGAAATGGATAGCGGTGGGGCAGGATCTCCATGATCTCCTGAATATCCAGACCATCAAGCAGTTCATCCATTTTTACCCGTTCCTCCTTCTTCAACTTCATGTTCCGAGACAGACCCATCCGCGATCCGGGATTGGCGCTCAAGCCTCCGGATACGGGAAAGAATGGATGGCAGATCCTTGACGATCGACTGAACCCTGAGCCACACATTGTGAGGAATGGCGGGAGAGCCCGAGACCCGGGATCTTTCGCCAATACTCGACGCCACTCCGCTTTGGCCGCCGATCACAGAATCCGATCCGACCTCGATGTGGCCGACAACCGCCGCCTGTCCCGCAAGAATGACCCGGTCCCCAAGGCGTCCGGAGCCGGCAACCGCCGATTGGGCAACAAGGACACAATCCTGTCCGATCTTCACATTGTGGGCAATCTGGACAAGATTGTCCATCTTGGTTCCCCTGCCGATATGGGTTTCTCCAAAGGTCGCCCGGTCCACCGTCGAGTTTGCGCCTATTTCGACATCATCTCCGATAACAACAATGCCGACCTGGGGAATCCGGAGCCTTTTGCCTTCCGGAGTGACGGCATAGCCAAATCCGTCAGAGCCGATAACGGCACCAGGCTGGATAATCACCCTGTTCCCGATGCGGCACTCTTCACGGATCACAACATTGGGATGGATATAGACATCATTTCCGATAACGACATTCCTGCCGACATGGACACCCGAAGTCAGGACAGAACCCTCGCCGATGATGGCACCTTCAGAAACAACGCACATCGGACCGACATCGACCCCGGAAGAAACACTGGCGGTCGGTGCGATAAAGGCCAACGGGGAAATCTGGCCGCTCCCCTTTGGCATCGGATAAAAATGTTGCATCAAAAGGCTCAGGGCAAGGTAAGGATCAGAAACCACAATCTGGGGAATGGACGCTTCCGGTTCACGCTGGGAGAGAAGAACCGCCGATGCCTTGAGACGCTTGAGCTCTGGCCGATAGCGGACATTGGCCAGGAAGGTGATGTCCCCTTCCCTGGCCTCCGCCATGGATCGTATGCCGCGTATTTCCTGAGAATCGCTCCCGGAGGGAGCGAAAAGCTCCCCGGATACCAGGGAGCAGATCTCGGAGAGCGTCATTAATTTCCACCGCCGGCGGGATGATCCTTGTTGATCTTCGCAATGACGGATTCCGTCAGGTCATTTTTCTTGTCGATGTACAAAAACCTCGGACCGCGGAAGATGGGGGGGGTCGGACCGATCGGCATACGGATCGGGTGCTCGCCGATCACAATGGAAAACCCATATTTCCGGGCAACGGATTTCGCGGCGGCATTTTCAGCGTCAATGAATTTCCGAAGACCGACAACCGTCTCGGATGCCATTTCGGTCTGAAGCTTTCTCGCTTCCTTCTTGTAGGCATCGATATGCTGCTGGAATTCCAGCTCCTTGGCCTTGAGCGCGTCCTTGCTGATCACTCCGCTTTGCTGGCGAATCTCGTTGTTTTCATCCTGAAGAGCCTTCTGCTCTCCCCTGAGCTTGTTCGCCCGGGTCTGGGAGTATCTCTTCACATGTGTCTGGATGGATTTTCCAAGATCGGTTTCCTCGAATGTCTTCATGACATCGACAACCGCGACATCGGATGCCGCCTGGGCGGGAGAGGTCACCGACAGGAATCCTGCAAGAGCGAAAGAAACCGCGACAAAGGCAGATATCCTGCCGGTAAGACCTGTTCTTTTTTGAAGCTTCATAAGTCAAATCTCCTTTTATTATTTTTGGGCAAGATGCACCCGATTGGACGGTTACCCTCCGTAAAGGGACCCCATCTGGAAGTTGACCACCGGTCCTGGGTAGTTTCCCGGGAAAGCCTGCATCTGGGCATTGCTGATAAGCGGCCATCCAAGGTCGAGCGTCAGGGGACCCATCGGTGAATTCCACATGATTCCGACACCGGCGCCCGGCCAGTCGATCCCGCCAAGCGTTACCGGCTGACCAGGGACGAACTCGCCGGAGTCGTCAAAGAATATATCCCCATAGAAGCCGAATTTCGGGAAAATCGGGAAAATATAGTCCGAGTTAAAGAGAATTTCCTTGTTGCCGCCAACCAGGTAGCCATAGGGCATCGGTCCGGCATATCCGAAGTTATAGCCACGGTTTGAGTAAATGCCTCCGACATAGAAACGGTCCCAGACGGGGATGAATCCGTCAGGACCAATCGGCTCGACAAGTCCGCCGCCGACATGGAACGACAGCGTTGAATGCTCTGTCACCGGGAGAAAGACCGTCATGTGGCCGGTGGTCGAATAGAAGGCGGTATCTCCCCCGAAGGTTCCTCCGTAAACACCGACATTCCCCCAGATATGATATCCGGAATGGGCATTCATGTAGTTGTCACGGCGGTCATAGGAAATACCGACCGAAGGTCCGCTCTGTGTCCAGAAACCTTGCTGGGCAAGGAATGGAGAGAGGATCGGCGCCGTGAGGGCCTGTTGTGGCGTCGGTGCCACGAGAAAGATGTTCTCCGACTCTGCAAGCCAGGAAACGGACGTTGAAAAATAATACCCGAAACGCCGGCTGAAGGTCAGTGATCCGCCGACAGCGCTGTTCCAGTAGGTGAAATAGTCCATGAACGTGTCGAACAACGACAGGCTCGCCGATGTCGGTGTATCCAGGAACCATGGATCCGAAATCGTAAGGGAGTACATGGTAATGAATCCGCCAAGCTCTCCCGAAAGGGAAACGGAGTCCCCCGTCCCGAAGATGTTGTTCTGCGCAATCGTCGCCATACCCATGACACCGAACAGGGTGCTGTACCCACCACCGATCGAGAATGTTCCGGTCGGCTTTTCCTTGACAGACACATTCAGGTCGACCAGATTGCTTCCAACCTGCTTCGGAACAATCTGGACATTGGAGAAAAAGTTCAGGTTCTGAAGGTTCCGGTAGGAGTTCTGAAGCTCCTGGGTATCCATGATGTCCGACTCCTGAACACCAAGGACACGCCTGATCACCTTGTCCCTTGAAAGCTCGTTTCCGGTAATGTTGATCCGGCGGATATGAACGAGACCGCCCTCGGTGACCGAATAGGTCAGGTCGACGGTCTTGTTCTGGAGATTGGGCACAATCTGCGGTGTCACGATGGCAAACGCATAGCCCTTGTGTCCGTACATCCTTGTCAGGGTGGTGATGTCCTTCTGGAGGACCTTCCTCGAAAAAACCATCGGTGGCTTAAGCTTGACCGCCTTCAGAAGCCGTTTGTTCGAAAAAAGCTTGTTCCCGGAAATCGCGATCGACCCCAGACGGAACTGCTCACCCTCCTGAATGGGAAAAACAATCGTCATGGATTTCCGGTGGTTGGTAAAGACCACCTTCGGCTGACCGACCCCGATGTTGATATAGCCATTGTTCAGGTAGAAATTCCGGAGCCTCTGGATATCCTGATCCGTCTCCGATTTTTTGTAGATCCCCGCATCGGTCCACCATGAGGTCAGGGCGAAATAGGGCTTTGTCTTGACCTGTTTGGCCAGTACGGATGAAGGAAAATGCTTGTTCCCCGAAAAAGTGACCTTTGTGATGCGGGTCTGCCCGCCTTCCTCGATCATGAAAATCAGCTCTCTCTTGTGACGCCCCATACGCTTCAGTACGGGAACGACCTTCGAGTTGTAATATCCGGCGGAACGGTAGGATGCCTTGATCCGCTCGACATTATCGTGAACCTGGCGACCATCGTAAAAAGAGGCAGGCAGGATCGTGACCTTTTTCCGGAGATCGGACGCGCTCTTTGCACTGTTTCCGACGAAAGCGATCTTTTCAATTGTCGGCTCTTCTTTCAGCTTGAAGATGACCCGGACGCCACCTTCAAATCCCTGCACGTAAAGATCGACCTTTTCGAAATACCCTGTGGCATAAAGGCTCTTGAGGTCCGCGTCAAGGGACGCAATGGACAGGACATCGCCAATCTTGGTGTGGACCTTGTTCCGGATCGTTTCGAAATCGATGCGATGATTCCCGACAAAATCGATTTTTCTCACCAGAATGGGCTTCTCTGTCGAAGCCGCACTCTTTGTGGACGGAGAGAGTGAAGGTGGCTCCGGCAGGAGACCTGGAGGTTCATCTGCGGCATAAAGGGGATAGAGAGGAACAACACCCATCAAAAATCCGAGGACTATCCATTGTTTCTGTTTCAGGAAAAAATTACGCAATGGACCCTTTCAGTCGAAACTGCCGCAAAAAGACGAAACCCTGTTTGTAATCGAATCATGCCATTATTGACAAGAAACCGTTAAGATCATATCGAGAAAAGTTTTTTTAAAAAAACCCGGCGTCATGGCCCGGTCTTTTCAGAGCTTCCCGGAAGAAGTATAGAAAAATACGCAAAAAACGTCCAACAAAAATATCAGAACAAAAGACAGACCCCGGAAATGGATCGTTTCCGCCAGAGTGGAACGCTCAAAACAGCATCGCCTCTTGACACAGTCAATCAATCTCTTTATAGTCACCCCCCGTGCCGAGGTAGCTCAGTCGGTAGAGCAGAGGCCTGAAAAGCCTCGTGTCGGCAGTTCGATTCTGCCCCTCGGCACCATCCCCCTTTTTTCCTGTTTCACTTCACCTTCCCCAATCTCAAAAGTGCATTGGTTATGGCAACAGCAACGGTAGAGCCCCCTTTCGGTCCCCGTGTCACGATCCAGGGCACTTCGCTGACCCTCGAGAGAAGCTCCTTTGACTCTGATGCGCCGACAAACCCGACAGGAACGCCAACGATCCCGGCAGGACGCACACCCTCTTCCCTGATCAGCCGGACCACCTCAAAAAGGGCGGTGGGAGCATTCCCGACAACAACCACAGCCCCCTCCATCGCCTGTTTTGCCTTTCTCATGGCCATTGTTGACCGGGTAAGCCCCAGGCGAGTGGCCTCATCTCTCACATCAGGATCTGAAACATGGCAAAAGACGGTGTTTCCGTTGGCGGAAAGATGTGGCTTCGACAAACCGGACTCGACCATCTGCACATCAACAATAATCCGGCACCCTCCTGAAAGAGCCTGAACGATGCTGTCGAGCGCCTTTTCATGGGCATCCATGATATCGGCCATCTCATAGTCGGCCGCGGCATGGATAGCCCTTCTGACCACCTGGTGCCAGCGGCTCTCGAGTCCGTAGCCCGAGAGGGTTTCATCGATGATCCGGAAGCTCTCCTCCTCGATCTTTTCCGGCAGGAGAATGACCGGACGGAGATCCTCCTCCGACGGGGCAAAGGTCCTGCGGACTTTTTCGGACATGGCCCTGATAAAGGGCTGTGTATCGATAAATCCGAAAATGTGCCGGATATCGAGATGCTCCGGCTTGATATCCGCAATCATCCTGTCAAAGGACTCGATGACCCTGGCCGCATCCTCGTCCATCGTCAGAACGGCAAGCTGGGAGATTCCGGTTCGGGAGAGGGTCTCCAGAAAATCCTGGACAGGAGCGATTCCTTCCTCAAGAGCGATCGCGGCCGATACAGGGTGCCCTCCATGACGGGAAAGCTGATTTCTGATCCCTTCAAGGTGATTCCTTCTGATCTGGCTTAAAACAACAACGGCTGGCTTCAAGTTTTCTCCTCTGTTCGGACTGATCGTTTACAAGTTCTCATCGAAAGAGGTGGCCCGGGCTTTCTTCGCCGACTGTCTGGCGAGGCTTGCCACCAGCGAAGCCGCATACTCCCGATTGGAAGGGAAATACAGATGGAGATAGGACCCGATGGTATTGCCGGCCATCATCCCCTCATCTTCGCCTCCTCTCAAGAAGGCCGGAGACAGGGGGACCTCTTCCGATAAATCCTTCTGCAAAAAACTATAGTGGAAAATATGGCCTCGAACAAATCCCGTCGCCTCGGAAAAAGGTCCGCTCCCCGGATGGGAAACTTCGGCATACCCCAATCGGCGGAGCTTTTCCCCCATGAGAAAACGGACGGGGAAAAGACCCACAAAATCATGGAGCTCCGAATCGTCTTCCCTGTTTTTGGGACCCATCGTCAGATAGAGGAACCCTCCGCATTCACCGACAACCGGAGCGCCGGTTGCGGAAAATGCCCGGACAGACTCCTTCATCGACTGATTTCGGGACAACTCTTCTGCATAAAGCTCCGGATATCCTCCTCCGAAGAACAGGCCATCCAGGTCTTCGGGAAGAAAAGGATCTTCCATCGGCGAAAAAGGCACTGGAAGGACACCCAGTTCAAGGAGCATCTCCATGTTTTCCGGATAATAGAAACAGAAGGCCCGATCCATGGCAACGCCGAGACGATACCTGGGGAGAATGGCGTTCGGGCTCCGGTGGACTGCCCTGAAAAAGGGAGCTTCCCCCGGAAGAACCCCGGGAGAGGACTCCTGCCGGGAGAAGTTCGGCTCAATCAATTCCCATGAAAACCCCGGAAGAACCTTTGTGTCGAGCGTTTCCAGGAAACGTTCGAGGAATCCGCTCCTGGAAAGCTCCCCGGCTCCGACAAGTCCCAGATGGCGCTCCGGCAGCGCAAGGGCCTGATCTCTCTCTATCGTTCCCAGAAGCGGGGGCAAGCCCTCTCTTTCGAGAGCCTCCCTCAGGATATCCCCGTGTCGTTTCGATCCGGTAAAGGTCGCGATCACACCCAGGATCGCAAGTTCCGGATCATGAGCAAGCACGCCCTTGACCAGAGCCGAAACCGTTTCGGCCAACCCCTTCGCATTGATCACCAGAATGACCGGGAGCCCCAGTGTTCGGGCAATATCCGATGTGGCAGTCTTTTTGGCCTCTCCGTCAAAGAGTCCCATCACACCTTCAACCACCCCGCCAGACCTTCCCTCGACAAAGCGTCCATAGCGTTTCCCGAGCTCGTCTCCCGAAAGAAAGTACATGTCCAGGTTGTAGGAAGGGCCGGAGACAACCGCTTCATGAAAGCGGGGATCGATAAAATCCGGCCCGCACTTCATGGGAGCAACATCAAACCCCCTGGATGAAAGACCCCGCAGAAGGGCCATGGTGGCAACCGTTTTTCCTGATCCGGAGGAAAGACCGGCAACAACGACTCCTTTGGGCCGCTCAGACATTGCCGTTTCCCTGGATGCTTTCCGGGGTCTGGTTCATGACCATGAGACAGGGCGGATGATCCTTGTAGAGATCGATGATATTGTGTGCGGCATGCTCTTGAGAAAATCTGAAATAGGAATGGATCGGGAGGCCGAGGACATGGAGGATCAGAACCCTGTTCGTTCCGCTGTGGCAAACCATCATGATCTCTTTTCCGAACCCTGCCTTTTGAATCACTTCATCAAACCCCAGAAGGACCCTCTCCGAGAACCCCAACAGACTTTCCCCGCCATCAGGCGCAAAAGAGGGATCGACCTCAAGCCATCGCTTGTAACCTTCCGGGTCCCTTCCGGCAATCTCCTCACGGGTCAGCCCCTCCCAGGATCCAAAGCGCCTTTCGGAAAGGCTCTCAAGGGCCAGCACCTCCCCCTGGCGGCCGGATTTGACGAGGGAAAGGCTCTCTTGCGTTCTCGACAAGGTGCTTGAAACAAAGAAGCTTGCCGGAAGATCTCTGAGGTGATTCCCCCAAAAACCCATCTGGCGCCGGCCTTTCTCCGAGAGTTTGACATCGGTTGAACCGTTGATCAGGCTTTTTTCGGAGTTTTCGAGATGGCCATGTCTGAACAGATGGATTCGCAGGCGATCAGGAACCTGGGCGGGAGACCTGGACAACGTCAAAACTCCAACATTAAAGAGAATAAAGAGATCTTGGCCGGTCCATCAAAAGACTATCGACGGAATTTTCGGGGAGGATTATACCACAATACCAAACCCGGAAAGGAAGTGTTTTCCAGAAAAGGAACTCCCCGTCAGAGCAAATGTTCAGTATTCCTGAAGACTCCACCAGAGGTTTCCGGGAAACAGCTTTTCGGAGCAGCCTCCCCCTTCCGGCAAAAGATCCAGGATCAGAAGTGCCTGGGCGGTTGAGAGAAGATCCGGAACGGCTCCCGGTATGCGTCCGAACCCTCCGGACACACTCAGGGAATCCTGAACCCATTCCAGGACAGATCCTGAGAATGATACGCCGGCCCCTGTCTTCACATCGTGAAGAACCCCGCAGGCAATCACGGCCATGTCCGTTGCCGTCGATCCCGGGACCAGGACATAGCCCGCAAGACGGTTTTCAAACAAGGATCGATTACAGGATGGGAGCATCTGCCCGGGATACCAGCCAGAGATATTCATCTCCCATCGATAGAACAGCTCGATCAAGGTCTTTTCGGAATCATGAAAAAAAACGCCGGGAGAGGGTCTTTCTCCCGTCCATCCGGAAAGGTCTCCCAGACGATTCCAGGCAATCAGGCTCGACAGAGATCCTGAACAGACACATTTCTTCTCATTGTTCGCCTTCTGCTCATGAAGAAAGTGCCTCGTTGTCCTTTTTAAAAAAGCAAAAATCAAAAGACGATCTTCTTCTGAAAGCCGGTCGCCCATCAGGCGAAGGGATGCGCATAAATGCCAGACCCCGACAATATCTTCAAAAGAAAGTTCCAGGAGGAGTCTTTCCCTGAGCCATCTGCGGGTTTTCTCATCGGACCGCCATTTTTTTTGTTCAGGATTGTCAAGAAGGGAAAGAGCAAGAAGGGCGGCATGGGTATCGAGCGTTGACGGTGCTTGAGACCCCCATGATTTGAAATAGCAAAAGCCACCCGTTTCGAGACGCCGCCCATCAATATAGTCAAGGACTTTTCTCCCGATCTCCGGCAGGCGGAACTCATTTTCAAACCCCTGCCTCAAGGTCTTCTCCATCAAAGTCCTCCCAATACGAGCATCAAAAGTCAGGGGGCCAAACGATCAGGAATGACCACCGGCTTGCCCTCAAAATCTGGAATTGCTAGGATAATGCACTGAAAAAAACATTTTTTCCATTGAAGTTGAACAAGGAGTCCTCCTGATGCAAAAAAGGCACCTGGGTCGCAGTGGCGTTAGCGTTTCATCAATCGGCTTCGGCCTGATGGGATTATCCGATTTTTATGCTCCCCCTTCCAGGGAAGAGGCACTGAAAAGCCTTTTGCATGCCATCTCAAGGGGAATCACTTTTCTTGATACGGCTGATGTCTACGGAGATGGTGAGAACGAGCGACTTCTGGGAGCGGCGATCAAAAGCCATGGTCGGGAAGGGCTGACCATCGCGACCAAATGCGGAATTGTCCGGGACAAGGCGACCAACCGGCTGACAGGGGTCAATGGCCGGCCAGAATATATCATGGAAGCCTGTCAAAAGAGCCTCGACCGTCTGGCCATCGAGACAATCGACATCTACTATCTCCACCGGGTCGACCCCTCGGTTCCCATCGCCGAATCCATGGGCGCCATGGCGGAGCTTGTGAAAAAGGGCATGGTCCGCCATGTCGGGCTTTCGGAGGCCAACCCGTCAGATATCAGGAAAGCCCACAAGGTTCAGCCGATCGCAGCCTTGCAAAATGAATACTCCCTGATCACAAGAGAGATCGAGATCGATGTTCTCGGAACCTGCCGTGAACTGGGGATAGGGCTTGTTGCCTACAGTCCGCTGGGAAGAGGGCTCATCACCGGGGCATTCCATCGCGCATCCGAGATCAAGGAAGGGGATATTCGCAAATCCCACCCCCGTTTTCAGGAAGAAAATCTTTCAAAGAACGCTGAGCTTGCCGAAAAAGTCCGCGAAATCGCCGCCAGAAATAAAATGACGCCGGCACAGCTTGCCATTTCCTGGCTTCTTGCCCAGGGACCGGATATTGTTCCCATCCCGGGATCCTCCAAAATCTCTCACATTGATGAATTTGTCGATGGTCTGTCGATCCCCGTTCCCTTTCAGGAACTCGTCAGACTGACCGATCTTTTCCCCCTGGGCATAGCAAAAGGTCTTCGATATCCGGAGGAAGCGCTGAAGAGGGTCTACACGCCGCCGGCACCGGAGGAAAAGGCCACCGGAGCGGCCCATTAGGCCATAGGGTCCGAAGGAAAGACCGGCCCTCCCACAAGAGCTCCCGGAAAGAGAGAGCCGGGTCCGGTCACTCTTTGGAACAGGCCGTCTCATCTTTCCGGTGTTACGCGTCCAGGAAATCCAGTCCCATCGCCATCATGAATGCGTTGCTGGGTTTAGAACCATAATATGTCGCAAACGACATGTTATGGTTCTTTTCGTATGCAACACGTTATCGCTCTATCGCCTTCTCGCCATGACTTTCAGTCGCATTGACAATAATAAATCCTATGATATACATTAAATCGAACTATTGGCTATTGGAGGATACATTATGGCACGATCATTCCGTGTAGAAACAGCATTGAAAAAACTTGGGCGGGATATTGGCGATGCCCGCAAACGCCGCCGTATTCCGACTGCCTTGATGGCCGAACGGATGGGGATCACCCGGGTCACACTGAGCCGAATTGAAAAGGGAGACCCCAAAGTCAACATGGGAGCGTATGCGATGGCGCTATTGATCCTTGGAAAGATCGAAGATCTTGAGATGCTCTCTGACCGCACGAAGGATCCATTGGGCCTGGATCTGATGGACGAAACTCTTCCGAAACGGATCAGATCCCGCCGTGGCAGGAAAAATCTGATGGAGTCGCCCAATGTCTAAATATCTTGTCAGTATCGAAATGGACGGGGAGACTGTTCCTGTTGGCATGCTTGAAGTCTTCGAAAATCGCGGGAGAGAATTTTATCGATTCGGGTATGCCGATCAATGGATCGATCATCCCCTTGGTTTTTCGATTGATCCGATGATCTCTTTTATGAAGGGGGTGGTCGTTACAGAGAATCGATTGCTAGGAGCCTTTCAGGATATTTCACCTGACCGTTGGGGTCGGCTTTTACAAAAAAGAGCCAAGCCGGGTTATACCTCTGAAATCGGGTTCATGATTGGAGTCAGCGATTCCATGCGGTTGGGAGCGTTGCGGATCAGCTCGGCAAATACGCCTGAAAATTATTTGTCGACGAATGCTGATATCCCAAAATTCGTCATGATTTCAGAACTGATGGAGTCCATCCAGAGGGTTCAGTCGAATTTGGAAACACCTGAAGACATTCGGATGCTGCTCCATCCCGGGGCTTCTCTCGGTGGAGCAAGACCGAAGGCAGTCGTTCAGGATGATGGGGAGATGTGGATTGCAAAATTCCCATCTCAGGATGACGACAGAAGAGTGTCCTTATGGGAAGCCATGATGTTGAAAATGGCTGGAACTGTCGGGATCAAGATACCCGAACACAAGGTTATCTTTATTTCCGAAGGGAAACCCGTTCTCTTGGTAAAACGCTTCGACAGGACCGATACCGGAGAACGGATACCCTTCATGTCGGCCATGACGATGCTTGGCCGTGATGAAAAGAGCGCCAATCCGGGGAGCTATCTTGAAATGGCCGAGACATTGATCACCGTGGCCGCAAACCCGGATGAAGATGTCAGGCAAATCTGGAAAAGGATGGTCTTCAACATCCTGAGTGGCAATACGGACGATCACCTTCGGAATCATGGATTTTTGAGAACGCCAAAGGGATGGGTGATTTCTCCAGCGTATGATCTTAATCCGACTAGAATTGAAAAAAGAACCCACGCTCTCTCCTTTGATGGCGCAACTGATCTTCCGGATCTCGATTTATGCCTGACTCTCTCTCCTTATTTCAGATACACAAGCGAGTCTGATGCAAAAAACGATCTGAATCATATTCGGGAAGGAGTTTCAAAATGGAGGGACCTGGCGAAGGATGTTGGTTTGGATGCGAGAGAGATTTTACGCATGGAAAAAGCCTTTGAAATGGCGGACAGACCCGGCAAAACATCGGGAGTAAGTTTTAGGACGAAATAGAACACGTTATGCTTCCAGAAGGTGACATTTTATCGCTCACCCCCAAATTGCCCCTGCCAAAAGCGCAAACAGGGAAACGGCCTCGAGACCTTCGATCGACCATCCCATGAAATCCCCCGAAAGACTGTCGCATCTTTTAAAAACCCACAGGGCCATCATCATCCATAGCACCCAGCCGGCCATGATAAAAAGTGTCCCCCCCACCCCCAGCAAAAAGCCACAGGAGAGAGCTGTCAGAACAATGCCAATATAAAAAGCCGGACCGGAAAAGGATGTCATGGCCAACGCTCCCGAACCCGGGGAGGAATCGATCCCGGGGTTTAAAAACCGAAGAGTTCTCATCGATAGCGGAAGCATCCCTCTGGAAAAAAGCGGAACCGCCATAAGATAGATGGAATGGGCAGTCCATCCGGAAAGGACCGCTATTTTGAAGACAGGGAGAAAAAAAAGAGCCAGGACACCGTACACACCAAGATGAGGATCTTTCCGGATCCTGATCTTGGCCTCGGAAGATCCGGAAAACAAGGCTGATTCCCATGTATCGGCCCATCCGTCAAGGTGAAGGCCGCCTGACAAGACAACCCAGAGAAGAACCAGAAGAACGGCACGAAGAAAGGACGGGAGGGATGCGGTTATAATCCATCCCCCCCAGAGGAAAAGCCCTAGAAGGGCTCCGACAATCGCAAACTGTTCAGGATAGATTTTAAGGACAGAAGAGGAGCCACCCAGAGAAATACGGGTCAAAAAATGGAGCGTTGACCGGAAGCGGTCAAATGGATTCATCCGGTTTTACCCGATACGCTGGCTTCTTCAAATGTGGCCATCTGGTGATAGAGTGCAATAGAGGACTTCAGGATCAACGAAGCCAAAACGCCTCCGGTCCCCTCTCCCAGGCGCAGGTCCAGATCAAGAACCGGACTGAGTCCCATATGCTCGAGAACGGCCTTGTGTCCGATTTCGTGGCCAACATGTCCGGCCAGAAGACAATTCTTGACAGCCGGGCAGATTCTCCAGGCCAGAAGTGCCGCAGCCGATGTGATCACCCCATCGAGTATGACCGGAAGGCCAATCGTGGCCGCTCCCAGGATCGCTCCTGCCATGGCGGCGATCTCATACCCTCCCACCGCCATCCCCCACTCAATCGGAAAGGTGATGGTCGGACCGTGGAACAGAAGGGCCTGCTCAATCACTCCAAGTTTTTTACGGTAACCCTGATCGTCAAGACCCGTTCCGCGTCCGGTCACCAGAACAGGAGGAAGATCCAGAAGCGCCGAGATCAGCGCGGATGCGGAGGTCGTGTTTCCGATCCCCATCTCCCCCAGGACAAGAAATCCTTTTCCCTGCGACTTCAGTCCTAGTGCGAGGTCAAATCCTGTTTTCATCGCCTGCATCATTTCATCCGGAGCGATCGCCCTTTCCGAGAGGAAATTTCTTGTTCCATAAGAAACCTTCGCATTTTTGACCAGGGGAAGGAATGAAAGATCGGCATTGACTCCCATATCAAGAACCATCAACTCAAGCCCGGCCTGCCGGGCAAGGACATTGACACCCGCTCCGCCATTTGAAAAATTCTTGACCATCTCCACGGTCACGACCTGGGGAAAGGCAGAAACTCCGCTTGCGGCTATCCCGTGGTCCGCGGCAAAAACACAGACCACCCCGGCAGGATCCGGGAAAAGGGTTTGGCGGCAAACAAGGCCATACCACAAGATCAGATCCTCAAGCCTTCCCAGAGATCCCTGCGGTTTGGTCAGGGAGTCCAAACGAGACTGGATCGCCTGCCGGATTTCCTTTTTTTGGGATGCATGTTCATATTCACCCGGAATTCTTGATACCCAAAGATCCACCTGCTCAAAAATCGTCATGTACTGTATCCACCCATTTCATTTTCATCGAGATTCAGATTTCAGGACCAGGGGAAGCCCCGAGAGGATAAAGATGACCTCGCCCGCCAAAGCGGCAACAGCTTGACGGATCTCTCCCAGCCTGTCGGTAAAAAGTCTGCCCTCCCGCGTTCCAGGAACCAGGGCCATTCCAACCTCCTCAGCCACGAGCACGGTCAACTGCGGGCGTTGCCTGAGGCGTGCGAGGAGCTCATCAGCCGTACCCTGCCACACAGCATCAGTTTCCCCGAGGCAGGCGGCAACAAAAAGGCCAAGACTGTCCAGGAGAAGACTTCCCCCGACAGTCAGCGAGTGCAGGACGTGTTCCTTTAAAATCTCTCCGGTATCGGCCGTCTTCAAAAGGGCGGCAGGCTCGATCTCGAGGGTCATGAAACGGGACTCCCTTTTCTCCTGATGCAGGGATATGCGGGACTCCCAGAGAGGATCACCGGGAAGCGCCGTCGGCAGATAAAAAAACGGTGACGAACCATTTTCCAGAAGGTACCTTTCGGAGTAGTCCGTTTTTCCGGATCGGATTCCCCCGGTGACCATCACAAGATTCATCTTCGTTCTCTCCCCGGAAACACCTTTACTTCCTGACCAGACGAACCATCAGCTCCTCGCCCTTTCGGCTCTCGACCGAATGGGGGGTAATGGCACACTCCGAAAAGATAAATGATTCTCCAAACAAAGAGCGGACCTCCTCTTCAGTGGTTGTCCATGGAGGACCGCCTTCCCGTCCATGGGCATAAAAGAGACCCAGCAGCTCTCCGCCCTTCCGGATCATTCTTTCCGCCATTTCCTTGTAGTGGACTCTCCGTTCGGGATCAATCGCGCAAAAACAGGTCTGCTCGAACAGAATATCGAAGGTTCCATGAATTTCAGGATCCATCAGAAAAAGGTCCAGCTCAAGGACGGAAATCGTGACACCGCGGCTCCGGGCATTTTCACGAGCCTCTCTTGCCGCTTCCGGAGCAAAGTCCACCGCAGTCACGGAGTATCCGAGACCAGCCAGGTAAATCCCTTCATAGCAACGCCCTGCCCCGGGAATCAAGACCCGGGATTTCGGCGGAAGCCAACCGGACTCGACCATCCATACAAGCGGCGGAGAGACAAGACCAAGATCCCATCCCGTATTTTTATCGACATAGCGTGCATTCCAGAACTCTTTGTCAGGCATCAAAGATCCTTTCGTATCATTGGAGTGAAAAAGCCTCAGATCCTGGAAACCTCATCCAGGAGAGGGAGGTCCTGAAGGCTTGCCCTGACGACCATCGTATCGGAAAGACAATCATGGAGCGCCCTCCCTGATGAAGAAATCAGGGCCGGGAGGAAGCCAAATCCCAACGTCAGCACCTCGAGAACAAGACCCATCGTACGGACGACTCCCGATCTCCATCCGATCCGGGCGGAACGCTTCGAGATCCTCCTGACTTTCAGGTCGAAGATGGCCATACCGGGAGTCTCGGAAAAAAAGATCAGAAAACCCGAAAAATAGGCGAACCAGATCAGGACAGAAAAAGCGGGATGAGATGAAGACCTGGCCCATAGAAGGAAAGGGTTGTCAAACTCATCCGGGGAAACGGACTTCAGAAGCGCGTCCCTCAGAAGGGTTATCCACCCGCTCGAAAGGAGATGGACAAGGGAAAGGTCAAGAAGAAAAGCCATGATTCGGTCAGCAGCCATTTCAATTTCTCCGGAACAGTTTGGTATCAGCCCCTGTTTAGGGAGGAATGACGGTAATAGCCGCCGGCAATTCCCAAAAAGGATATCACCGACAGGATAGCCGCTTCCGCAGATAAAATAAGAGGACCCAGCGTTCCCGAAAAAACCCGGTCTTTCGGAAGTGATTTCAGAAAGTCCCTCTCCCGATCGGACCATCCCCCTTCCGGTCCGATCAGTCCAACCAGCTCACGGTTGCCTGCTTTCCCGGCAAACTCCGAAAGCACATCTTCCCACCAGGGCTTCTCGCTTATCCAGGAAGAG
>JAKAYF010000031.1 GCA_021816465.1 Nitrospirota bacterium | reverse complement strand
GGGCCAATTGGCCGATCGGCCAATTGTACCGTTTCTCGCCCGGGTCTATAGATAGGGCTGGTTATTTTTCACACAAACATTCTTTTGGGGAACATTGATGAAAAAAAAGGTAATGCCAGATTACGGAATTTACATGGAAGCAATCATCCAGTCACTTTCCATGCTGAATCCGGCAAAGCTCTACAGAAATCCTGTGATGTTTATTGTTGAAATCGGAAGCGTCCTGACGACATCGATGGCGATTTATGCCGGCGTGACCCATTCGGGTGAAGCCGGGTTTGGAACGATGATCTCCATCTGGCTCTGGCTTACGATCGGGTTTGCCAATTTTGCAGAAGCGCTGGCCGAACTTCGGGGAAAAGCCCAGGCATCGAGCTTGAGGTCCACACGTGCCGAGACGACCGCCAGGCTTGTCACACCGGTCGGGTTCTCCCATGTTCCCGGAAGCGAACTGAAGAAGCAGGACCAGTTTTTAGTCGAGGCAGGAGAAATCATTCCAACGGATGGAGAGATCCTTGAAGGAGTCGCAAGCATTGACGAATCAGCCATTACCGGCGAATCGGCTCCGGTTATCCGGGAGTCCGGAGGCGACCGGTCCGGCGTCACCGGAGGAACGAGAGTGCTCGCAGGAAAAATCCGGGTCTCTGTCAGCAACAATCCGGGAGAGACCTTCCTCGACCGCATGATATCTCTCGTCGAGGGAGCCAGCCGGCAAAAGTCTCCCAACGAGATCGCCCTGACGATCCTGCTTGTCGGACTCACCCTGATCTTTCTTTTCGTCGTGGCGGCGATCCCGGCATTTTCTTCCTATTCGGGAATCAAGTCTTCCCCGACGATTCTCATCGCTCTTCTGGTCTGCCTGATCCCCACAACCATCGCCGGTCTTCTCCCTGCCATCGGAATCGCCGGAATCGACCGCGCATTTCGCGCCAATGTCATCGCAAAGTCCGGAAAAGCGGTTGAGGTTGCCGGAGATATCGACATTCTTCTTCTGGACAAGACAGGAACCATTACCTTCGGAAACAGGCAGGCCGTCCAGTTCATTCCCGCAAAAGGGGTTCCCGAAAAAGAGCTGGCCCATGCAAGCTGGCTCAGCTCGTTGTCCGACGAGACCCCGGAAGGGAAAAGCATCGTTGCACTGGCCGAATCCCTGATCGAATCCAAAACGCCTCCCGATAGACTTGTTCCGATTCCGTTCACACCCGAAACCAGAATGAGTGGAGTCGACAGCGCGGACGGAGAAATCCGCAAAGGAGCGGAAGACGCGGTGAGCACCTATACCGGAGCTCCTTTTTCAGCCGACATCCAGGAGATTATTTCCAACATTGCCAAATCCGGTGGAACGCCACTGGTGGTTGCAAAAAACAAAAAACCCCTTGGAGTCGTCCATTTGAAGGACATCATCAAGCCGGGCCTCAAAGAACGGTTTGCCCGACTCCGAAAAATGGGCGTCACAACGGTCATGGTCACGGGAGACAACCCTCTCACCGCGAAAGCCATTGCCGAAGAAGCGGGGCTCGATGACTTCTTTGCCCAGGCGAAACCGGAAGACAAGATGGCCCTGATCAGGAAAGAGCAGGAAAAGGGAAGGCTCGTCGCCATGACGGGAGATGGCACAAACGATGCCCCGTCACTGGCTCAGGCGGACGTCGCCCTTGCCATGAACTCCGGAACGCAGGCGGCCAAGGAGGCCGGAAACATGGTCGACCTCGATTCCGATCCCACCAAAATCATTGAAGTCGTTGAGATCGGAAAGCAGCTTTTGATCACAAGAGGCGCCCTGACAACCTTTTCCATCGCAAATGATGTGGCCAAGTACTTTGCCATTCTTCCGGCAATGTTCGTTGTGGCTTATCCCCAGCTGAAGGTGTTGAACGTCATGGGACTTGCGACACCCGAATCAGCGGTGACCTCCGCCATCATCTTTAACGCGCTGATCATCCCGGCACTCATTCCCCTCGCCTTAAAGGGTGTTTCCTACAAACCGGTCGGAGCTTCGTCTCTCCTCAGGAGAAATCTCCTGATTTATGGGCTCGGGGGAATCATCGTCCCTTTCATCGGGATCAAGCTGATCGATATGGCACTTGTGCTATTGCACTTTACTTAAACAGGAGAACCTTCCATGGGACATTATCTCTTGATGCTGGCTTTGGGTCTTGGCGTATTTGCGGGAATGAGGGCTTATCTCGCATTCCTTGAACGTATCTGACTGTAAACGAGAGTTTGGGAGGCACCGGTGCTGATCTGGGACATTCTTGGTTTTGTCGTTCTTGTTTTGGTGATCTATCTTTTTGCCACATTGCTCAATGCGGAGAAACTCTAAAATGATTGCAAATGACTGGATTCAAATTTTTATTTCCCTGGCTTTTGTTGTTTTAATGGCGCCGCTGGTGGGGCGTTATCTGGCCTGGATCTACCAGAGCCAATCCCTCTCCCTCGAGAAGGGACTCTACCGTCTGCTGAAGATCGACGCCGACAAGGAAATGACCTGGAAAGAATACGGTGTGGCCATTGTGGTCTCAAACGGATTTTTCTTTGTGGCGGGATTCCTGGTTCTCTGGGCACAGGCCATTTTGCCCCTCAACCCCAGACACCTCTCGCCTCTCTCAGCCGAGGTCGCCTTCAACACAGCCGCCAGTTTTGTCACCAACACCAACTGGCAGGCTTATGCGGGGGAGGCCCAGCTCTCAAACTTCTCCCAGATGCTGGCCATCACCTTTCTCATGTTCGTCGGCGCCAATACCGGCATGGCATCGCTTGTCGCCATCTTCAGGGGGTTCACGCGCTCCGGAACAACAATGATGGGGAACTATTGGTCGGATTTCTTCCGGTTTTTTGTCCGGGCCTTTCTTCCCGCCTGTTTTTTGATGGCACTCGTTCATGTATGGCAGGGTTCACCCCAGACCTTCAAGACAACAGTGACCGCAAAGACGATGGAAGGAAGCCAGCAAACGCTGATTGTCGGACCTGTTGCATCCCTTGAATCGCTTAAGCAGCTGGGAACAAATGGGGGAGGATTCTACAACGCCAACGGAGCGCACCCTTATGAAAACCCGACCCCCCTGACCAATACGCTGGAATTTCTGGAAATGGGCATCTTTACCTTTGCTCTTCCCTTTTTCTTCGGAAGGATGATCGGACGCCCTCGTCAGGGACAGGTTTTTTTCGCCGTTATTTTCTCTCTCTACCTCGCCGGTCTCGGCGTGATCGAATACTCGGAAAAAATGCCCAATCCCCTCATTGCGCACCAGGCGATCTCCCAACAGATCACTCCGCTTCAGGACGGAGGCAATACTGAAGGAAAAGAAACGCGGTTCGGGATCACGCAGACCAGTCTCTTCTCAAATACAACCATCGCCGCCACCACCGGAGCGGTGGACGGAGCCATGGACAGCATGAATCCACTGTCCGTGCTGGTCTACCTCGTACACATGTTCCTAAACGAAGAACCCGGAGGCAAGGGGGTCGGCTTTGCCGGTCTTATCAAAGAGGCCATCCTGGCCATTTTTCTGGCTGGACTGATGGTGGGGAGAACGCCGGAATTTCTCGGAAAGAAGATCGAGTCAAAAGAAGTCAAGCTGGCAGTCCTGTCGCTCCTCATCACCCCACTTCTGGTTCTGGGGCTCACCGCTCTTTCTGTTGTCATCCCCGCTGGAAAAAGTTCGATGGACAATCCTGGTCCACATGGATTCATGGAGGTTCTTTATGCCTTCGCATCCGGCAATGCAAACAACGGTTCCGCCATGGCGGGACTCAACGTCTCAACGCCCTACTACGCCATCCTGATCGGGGTTGAAATGCTCTTTGGCCGTTTCCTGCCGCTTCTGCCGCTTCTTGCGATGGCAGGTTCCCTGGCCAGAAAAAAGACTCATCCGGAAACAGCCGGAACCTTCAAGACGGATACGACCCTCTTCGTCGTGCTTCTTTTCGGGTTCATGGTCCTGTTTGCCGCACTGACATTTTTCCCGCCACTGATCCTCGGTCCCCTTCTGGAGCATCTGTCCATTCTCCATGGGATCTCATTCTAAGTGCGGGCAAATCACTATTTTCATGGACGAGACAACGCAAATTCAACGTTTGAAAGGTTTAAAAATGAAACTTCTTGGACAATCGTTTCGTGCCACCGTTTTACTCATGATCGTGTGCGGGGCGCTCTACCCTGCGGCGGTTACGGCGGTGGGCAACATTCTCTTCAGCCATCAGGCCCAGGGAAGTCTGGTGAAGGGCGGCAATGGCCAGGTTCTGGGATCCACGCTGATCGCCCAGGGCTTCAAGGATCCCAAATATTTTCATCCCCGCCCATCCGCTGCCATGACGCCGGATGGATCGGCCGCCCAACCCTATGATGCGGCTTTTTCAAGCGCTTCCAACCTGGGCCCGGACAACAGTGCCGAGATCAAGGCGATGACCGATGCAGCCGCAGCCTATCGTCTGGAGAACCATCTTTCCCCGGGCTCCGTGGTCCCCATCGATGCGGTCACAGCCTCCGGATCAGGTCTCGACCCCGATATCAGCCTCATGAATGCCGAACTCCAGGCCCCCAGAGTCGCAGAAAGCCGCCATATCAGTCTGGATCGGGTCAAGGAACTGATCAGGAAAAAGACCATCAAACCCCAACTGGGATTTCTCGGAACAAGCAGGATCAATGTCCTGATGATCAATATCGCACTGGACAACGAACATCCAGCCGAAAAAACAAACTAAACGACTCGGGGTCTCCCGGATTTGAAAAACTTGAAGGACGCACATCACATGAATCGGATTACAACCGGAAACAGCCACAAGAACAGACCCTCGTCAAGAATCCTGGCCCGCAATCCTCTCAGCCTCTCGCTCACTTCGGCGGCCATTATACTCGCAGGACTCACCTCCCCTCACCTCTCCTACGGGGACAGCTCCAGCCCGCAAACAACCACCGCGCCGGCAACCTCCCCGGCTCCCGTGACACCGGCCGCGCCGGCAACACCCGCACCTTCCGCGACTCCGGCGCCTTCTCCGGATCTGATCCTTCCTTCGATGAATGTCCATTTCAAGGGATTCATCGATGTATACGGGCAATATAACCCGACGAGTGCGTCGACGACGGACTTTCGGGCTTACGACTACGGTGCAAACTCCTTTAACGTCAACATGGCCCAGCTGAAGTTCTGGCGACCGGACGATGACGGCGTCGGCTTTGTCCTGCGTGCCGACTTTGGCCCAGGCGCCTATGCATCCGCCCAGAATTTTTCTCCGGGATATTACGGAGCATTGGGAGGGGGACACGGGGGAACGAACTCCATTGGGCTTGGCAGCGCCGGAATGCCCTACTCGGATTTCTGGCTGGAAGAAGCCTATATCAACTTCTTCGTTCCCGACACCAACAAGGAACTTGAAGCCGATGCCGGACAGTTCCAGACACTGGCCAACTTCGAAGTCATCCAGCCTACCGGGAACTGGATGATCTCGGACGGGTACACCTTTTTGCTCGGTCCCTACACCCACACCGGCGTCCGGATGCATTACGCCCCCAATGCCACCACCAATTTGTACCTCGGCGTGAACAACGGCTGGAACGGCAACATGCAGGTCAACCAGGGCAGCTACTTCCAGGATATCGAGCTTGGACTCGTGGCCAACCCCGTCTCCTGGCTCAATATCAACTTCTCCGGATATCTGGGACCCCAGGTGAGGAACGTCTATTTTGACCCCTTGAGCGGCGCAGCCGGAGGTGTCGGAGGTGCCAACACAAGTCTTGCGACAACCTATGGCGAAGCCAACACGCCAACCTGGAGGAACTATGGCGCCTTTGTGGTCGAGGTCGGTCCGGTCGACCACCTCTGGCTGGTGACAAACGAGTCCTACGGATGGCAGGCGGAGGGGAATGTCAACTCTTCCGGAACGCCCATCGGAAATGCCTCATGGTATTCAAGCGAGAACTTTCTCCGCTATGATATCAACGATACCATGGATGTTGTCGCCAGGTACGAGGTCTACTACGATCCCAACGGATTCATGACCGGCATGCCGGGAACCGCGATCAACGACGAGTCGGTGGACTACCAGTGGAACTTCATGCCCAATGTGATCAGCCGGGTGGAGTACCGCCACGACAATTCCAACAATCCGCTTTTTAACAACCCCGTCTATAATGGCGGCAACCGGGGGCCTGCACTGTATTCCCAGGACACGGTGGATGTTGAACTGATTTACTCGTTCTAGTCCTGGGGAGCGGGTTTTCCTTTCACCCGTTCCCGGAATCATCCTCCCCGGTCTTTTCCGGGGAGGACTCCCGGGCAGGTGCAGTCTCTCCGGACCAGGGAGGAGGGTTTATTGGCCATATTCAAGATCTATCATGGAACAAGAAAAACCATCACCCGATTCCGGGAGTCCGTTCTTCAGAGGGTTGTAGGGATCGGAGCCCTGTTCTCGTCGGGATACGGCGATGTCGGGTCCTCCATCTACTTTGCCCTTGGCGTGACAACGATCTATGCCGGCGGTGCGATGTTTCTCGCCATTTTCATCGCCGGATTCTTTTTTATCGCAACGGTTCTGTCTTATGCCGAACTCTCTGCGGCGATCCCTGAAGCAGGGGGGTCTTCCCTTTTTTCCCAGAGAGCATTTGGCGACGGATGGGCCTTTTTTGCGGGATGGGCGCTTCTTCTGGACTACGTCATCACGCTGGCGCTCTCCGCTTTTTCCGTAGGTCCTTATCTGGGTTATTTTTTCCCGATTTTAAAAGACAATGTCCAGGCCAATGTGACTTTCACCGGGGCCTTGATCCTCTGTCTCATTCTCCTGAATGTCTTCGGTCTCAAGGAATCGGCCTGGTTCAGCCTCATGCTGGCAGGATTTGATATCCTGACACAGCTTTCCCTCATGTTTCTGGGGATCTTTTTCCTTTTCAACGTCCCCAAGATCATGCACCAGTTTTCTCTTGGAACCAATCCGACCTGGCCTCATTTCCTCTACGGGATTTCCGTGGCCATGGTGGCCTACATCGGGATCGAGGCGATCAGCCAGATGTCTTCGGAGGCCAAGGATCCGGCAAAGTCCGTTCCCAGAGCCATGTTTCTGACCATGGGGACGACAGTCTTCCTGTACTCCGGAATCAGTCTTGTTGCCTTGTCGGCCATGGACCCCAAGCTTCTATCGACCGTCTGGGTCAACGATCCGATTGCCGGAATCGCCCATTTCATCCCCCATGTCCATCATTATCTTGGTCCATGGATCGCTGTTCTCGGCGCCACGATCCTGACGGTCGCCGCCAATGCAGGGCTGATTGGCGTTTCCCGTCTGGCCTATTCGATGTCGCACAATTTCCTGATCCATCCGATTTTCCGGCATACGACCAGAAGGTGGAAAACACCCGTCTATTCGATCGTCTTTTTTGGGGCATTGTCGGCCACAGTCGTCGCCTTCTTCCCCTATCTTGAAGTTCTTGCCGATCTCTACAACTACGGCGCGATGCTTTCCTTCATGATGACCCATCTGGCCCTGATCAAGCTCAGGAACAAAGAGCCGGAGCTTGTCAGACCCTTCCGGGTTCCCTTTTCTGTCCGGATCAAAAATTTTGAAATTCCCCTTCCGGCCATTTTTGGACTTCTCGGAACCGGAGGCGTATTTGTCATGGTGCTCCTGTTTCATAAATACGGCCGTGTCTTCGGAACGATCTGGATGATTGTGGGAATAACCTATTACTACTACTTCCGCCGGAGCACCCGCATGCCCCTGATGGGACGGGTGGAAATCAGGGAAATCCAGGAGACGGATATCGAAAAGCCCGTTGCGCATCAAAACATCCTCGTGGCAACATCCCCTCATGCCCCATCCATGATTCTTCATGACATCGCAAAAATCGCCCGTTCCGACAATGCAAGGATAACGGTTGTCACCGTTCTGGAAATCCCGCTGTCTCTTCCCATGAACGCATCACTCCCGGAAGAAGAGGCCATCGCAAAACAGACCCTTGAGCTTTGCCAGGCCATGGGGGTCGAAGAGGATATCCTTCTCGACACCCTCCTTATCCGAAGCCGGTCCATCGGAGACTCCCTCGTGCAGGTCTATGCCAAACACAAGGCCGACACGCTGGTTTTTAACGACACGAACTCCGCCGTTTCAAAAGCGATCGACGCGGCGATCACCCGGTCGGGCATTCCTGTGACCGTCTGGAAGATCCAGTCCATCAAGGGCCATCCTGGAAGGATGCCCGGCAATGAATCAATCCTCTCATCGGGCCATGAGGTCCTTAAAACCTCCGCGGATCCTCCCCTGTCCCCATGATGAATCCTCCGGAGGCGATCCGCCCGTCGGAAAATCAATTCGATCCCGACCCTTTGCCAGCTCCGGCCACCCAAAAGATTCTTTATCTGGCCGGAGCCCTTTTCCTCTTCATTTTTTTGGCGGATGCACTGACTCCCCAAAGTCTTGTCGTCTCGATTCTTCTGGATATCCCCATCGCCCTGACCGGACTGACTCTCAGGAAAAGAGCGACCGTCTCCATTGTGATCCTTGGGCTTGTCGCAAACACCATTGCCGGTATCATCAATGCCAAAACAGAAGGGTCGCTTGACTCCATTGCCCTTCTGAACCGGATCTTTTCTGCCGTTTCCTTTTTTCTTGTGGGGTACCTGACCCTGAAAATCCAGGAGAACGCCCATGAAACAGGAATTGTTTTTTCAGAAAGGAACCGGGCCACAAGAGAGCACAAGATCAGGACCTTTCTGGCCGGCATCAGTGCCCAAAACAGCCCTGACACCCTGCTTTCAGAACTCGCGGGCCACCTTCAGTCCCTATTGGGGGCAAAAGGTGTCGTGATCGCAGCCTCGGAGCAGGACCAATGGCGCTCGACAACCTATTCCGCGCCGGACGGACTCTGGTTCTGGAAATCCGGAGAATCCATTCCCGGAGGGCTGTCCCTTCTGGGGAAAAAACCATTCCTGCCCACCTGGATCTCGAAGCCGAGCCTCTCAGCTCTTCTTGAAAACAACAATGTCTCCCAGGGGGTTGTCGCAAGGCTTTCCTTGCCCCCCATCGACCAGGGGGCCGGACAGTTTATCTACCTGTTCATCCTGGAACCGGAAGAACCTGCGATCCTGTCGATCCTCGCAGAAATCACGCCGATTCTGGAGGAAGTGATCGCAAGGGTCAGGCTTCTCCAGCATTTGAGGGAATACAATCAGATTCTGCTTCGCCGCAACAGCATCATCCACGACCTGATTTATGGCGTCTCCCACGATATCAGGACACCGCTGATCGCAAACACCATCAACATGAAGCTCGCCCTGGAAGGAGCTTATGGCAACCTTCCCGATGAGTTCTCATCAGTCCTGGAAAAAACGATTATCTCGAACAACTCCATTCTGGAACTCTCAAACAGCCTCCTTCTCCTGTCCCGCTTCGAGCTCAACGATCTGAGCCTGCTTTTTGAGCCGCAAAGGCTTGATCATCTTTTAAATGACCTTCTTTCGGATCTGTCGCCCCTTTTACAATCGAAGTCCATCCATCTGTTGACCGATCTTAAAGAACTCACCCTCTCAGGAGATCGCCAGTCCCTCAGGAGACTCTTCCAGAATCTCGTCGACAACGCCATCAAATGGTCGCCTGAAGGGGGAACGCTGAAGATTGTCTCCGACAAGGATCTGACCCGTATAACCGTCGATATCATCGATGAAGGCCCGGGAATACCCGAACCGATGAGATCAAGTCTTTTCACTCGCTTTGGAGGCATCCATCCTGGCTCGGGATTTGGACTCGGCCTTTATATTGCACAGCAGATTGCCAGACGCCACAATGGTCTGATCGAATACCATCCGGAACACCCCGGAAGCCGCTTCCGCATTATTTTTAAAACACAGGAGAACCCCTTGTGAAAACACGCGTATTTCTTGTAGAAGATCATCAGCTGATGATGTCTGCCCTTAAAAAATCACTGGAAAGGGATGATTCCATTGAGTTTCGGGGAGAAGCCCCATCAGGCGAAAAGGCGATCGAGATCCTTTCGGAAAAGGATCCGGAGGTCGATGTCGTTGTGATGGACCTGGGACTTCCGGGAATCTCCGGGATCGAAACCACCAGACTTCTGAAACAGGCCCATCCGGAGATCCATGTGCTTATTTTCACCGTACACCAGCTCGAAGAAGAAATTTTTTCCGCTTTCAGCTCCGGGGCTGACGGGTATTGTCTCAAGGAGACCGACATCGCGAGCCTTCGTCTCGGAATTCAGGCTGTTTCGATGGGGTCTTTGTATATCGACCCGCAAATAGCCCATCTGGCAGTTCGAAGAATCCAGTCCTTCTTTCCCGCCAACGAGGGAAACCCTCTGACAGCGCGCGAAACAGAGGTGCTCAGGCTTTTATCGGAAGGGCTCTCCAACAAGGAAATCGGCCAGGAGATCCAGATCAGTCTCAGTACAGTCAAAGCCCATATTCAGAGCATCCTCCAGAAACTCTCTGCAACAACGCGTGCGGAAGCGGCGGTCAAGGCCATGAAAAAAGGGCTGATCTGACAGAGCAACAAAGTAAGGAGGCCCCATGAGCCGGAAGCCCCCGGTCCCCTTTCGCGGAAGGGGAGCCCTGAGCCAGCCCGATAACCGCTATGAACCCCAAAAGCGGGAGTCCATCGAGGAAGACCCGACCGGCCAGCATCTGGAAACCCGTTTTTTTCCGGATTCTGCCAGGACGATCATCAATCGAAACAACTCTCCGGATGTCGGATTTTCCCAATCGATCAATCCCTACCGCGGGTGCGAGCACGGGTGCATCTACTGCTTCGCCAGACCGACGCACGCTTATCTCGGACTTTCTCCGGGGCTTGATTTTGAAACCCGCATCTTTTTTAAAAAAGACGCCGCAATGCTTCTTCAGCGGGAACTGTCCAAAAAAGGATACCGGTGCGAACCGGTTGCCCTTGGCATCAATACGGATGCCTATCAGCCCATCGAAGAAGAACTCCTGCTGACAAGGTCCATTCTCGAGGTTCTTGACCGTTTCTCCCATCCGGTTACGATCGTCACCAAATCCGCACTGATCGAGCGGGATATCGACCTTCTGCAGAAGATGGCCCGGAGAGGACTGGCCCATGTCTTTCTGTCCATTCCGACGTTAAACGAAACCCTTTCACGCTCGCTTGAACCCAGAGCCGCCGCCCCCTGGCGCAGGCTGGAAGTGATCAGGACACTGTCTGCCGCAGCCATTCCGACAGGGGTCCTGGTCGCCCCGGTCATCCCCGCACTGACCGATCATGAACCGGAAGGGATCCTGAAAGCCTCCCGGGAGGCCGGAGCGATCTCCGCGGGATATGTTCTTCTGAGACTTCCACTTGAGCTTCGGGAGCTTTTCGAAGAATGGCTCGACCATCATGCGCCACTTGCGTCAAAGGCGGTTCTCTCCCGGATGAGAGAATTTCATGGAGGAGCGCTCTATGAATCGGGATTCGGAACAAGGATGAGGGGGAGTGGTCCCCTGGCCGAGCTTTTGGAGCAACGTTTCAGCGTCATGGCGCGAAAACTTGGTTTCAGGGAAATGCCAAAGCTTGAAACAGGGCTTTTCCATATCCCCGGATCAACTTCGGAAAACCGGCTGTTCCCCGACTTTCCCGCCTGACCGGGCGCTGGTCCGGCGCAAACGGATTTTTTAGCTTTTGTTCAGGGTCGAATGGTAAAAACCGATCACTTCTTCAGGGGGCAACGGGTGTCCCCAGAGAAATCCCTGAAAAAAGTCGCATCCGATTTCCTGGAGAAAGATCCGCTCTTCTTCAAACTCGACTCCTTCTGCCACAAGAGACAGTCCAAGGCTCTTGGCCATCGTCACAATCGCCCGTATCATGGACCTGGCGTTCCTGTCATGCCTGATGTCCCTGATAAACGACTGGTCGATCTTAAGAGTATCCACCGGAAACCCCCTCAGAAGAGAGATCGATGAATACCCTGTCCCAAAATCATCAATCGAAATGCGGATTCCAATCTCCCGAAGCCTGACCAGCGTATTCAGGGCGTTTTCGGACTGGATCGGACGACTTTCGGTCACTTCGAACTCAAGCCCGATTTCGGACGCATTGACGCTGTTTTCAGCCAGAATCCCGACGACCATATCAAAAAAACCGGGGTTCTGAAGCTGGACAGGAGAGATATTGATGGCGATCCGAAATGAGGGGTCCATGCCCGATTGCATCCAGGACTTGGCCTGAAGAACTCCTTCCCGGACAATATTCTCTCCCAGGTCGTGAATCATTCCGGTTTCTTCGAAAAGCGATATAAAATGGCAGGGAAGAACAATATCGAAGGGCTCCCGTCTCCATCGGATCAGGGATTCGACACCAACCATCCTGGCATCGGATAACAAAAAGACCGGCTGGTAAAACAGGACAAATTCACCGTTTTGAAGACCGTTTCTGATGCTCTCGATGAGCGCAAGCCGTTCGGAGGAAATATCCTCACGAAGAAGCTCGAAACACTCAACTCTTCCCCCTCCCCTGTTTTTTGCCTTGTAGAGGGCGATATCGGATTTCCGGAGAAGGCCGTCGAGTTCCTCCCCGTCTTCCGGGCAACTGACAACACCGATACTCACACTGATATGGATAGTTTGATCCGCCAACTGGAAAGGGTCGCAGAAAATTTCCAGAATCCTCTCTCCAAGGGCGATACCATCCTCACGACTGCGACTTTCGGGCTGAACATAGACAAATTCATCCCCTCCAAGGCGGGAGATCGTGTCAGACTCCCGTCCCAGCCGGAGAAGCCGCTCGGCAACCAGCTTCAGAAGGATGTCCCCGATTTCATGGCCCATGCTATCGTTGACGGCCTTGAAATGGTCGAGATCCATAAACAGCAGGTTCACGACAGTCTTCTTCCGGAGAGAGTCCTCGATATCGCGCGTGGCTCTCTCTCTCAGGAGGTTCCGGTTGGCAAGGCCTGTCAACGGGTCATAATTGGCCATTTTCCAGATCCGGAGCTCGTTTTCCTTTTTATGGGTAATGTCCCTCTGGACGGAGATGAACCGGGCGACCTTTCCTTCTTCCGCAATAAGCGGAGTGATGGTCTGAGCCGCAACAAACTCGCTCCCGTCCTTTCTTTTGTTGACGATCTCGCACTCGAAAACATTTCCGGAAAAGATGGTGCTCCAGAGCTCTTCGTAAAACGCCTGTCCATGGTGTCCAGACTTGAGGATCCGATGGGTCTGACCAAGACATTCCTCCCTTGAATAACCGGTCAGGCGGATAAAAGCATCGTTCACCCACCGGATGACACCTTCAGGATCAACCATGCTGATCGCATCTCCAACAGTCTGAAGGGCTTCATAGCCAAAACGCACCTCCTTTTGCTCTTCTGCCAGATCAAAGAGAAGCGCAATCCGGTCGGAGTATTTTTCAATAATGGAGAGTTCCTCGGGGGCTGGGCCGAACAGATACCGGGAGCCGGACGTGATCGTTCCCATCACTTCACCGTTCCTTTGCGTGAGGGGAACCGACCAGATAAAGCGGATCCCCACACTTTCCATTTCCTTTTTGAAGACCTCCGGATAACTCGAGTCAGAAATGGCGATCATGTGGGTTTTGCCTTTCCGAATGGCATGGCCGGATACCCCCATTCCCTGGGGCGATTCATCCCATCTTGCAGAAGTGTTGTTTCTATAGCGGATTTTTCCCTTGATGTCCCCCGCAACAAGCTCGGTGGCTCCATCCGGCTCCTTTTTAAGGATTCCAAGGTACATAAACGGAAAAAAACGGACCAGCGCATCGCAGAGATCATCAAGAACCTTCTGGAGATTCTCTCCCATCAGGACTCTCCGCTCCGACTCCGCAAGAATCCGTTCGATCAGCTTCTCCCGTCTTTTAATGGTCTTGTCGCGGATCAGGGTGAGAAGGAACTGTTTTCCGTCCTTCTCAAGAATCTTGGCGGAAACATCCACCAGGATCTCACGGCCTTCCTTCGACAGGTGGGCCGATTCATACTCCAGATGCCCATCCGCCAGAAGACGCGGGAAAACCACGCGGAGACAATGTTCCCTTTCTGCCGGAGCCATCAGATCCACCATTCTGAGCGATTTGAATTCGGCATCGGAATAGCCATAGACAAGCTTGGCACGGGAATTGGCTTCGATGATCGTCGACAGATTACCCTCCGGAGTGATCAAAGAGAGAAATGACGGTTCGCCAACCATTGAGAAAAGGGTCTGGTACCATTCCCTTTCACGAAGGATCGAATCTTTCTCCTCGACAATGTCTGTGATGTCCCTGGCAACGACAAGGAGGTGGTCTTGTTTCCCTTTCTCGATGGACACAGGGACCTTGATGACCGAAAAAACATGGACCAGCCCCGTCCGGGAATCGGTCAGCCGTTCGATCAAGTCCCGCCTCAAACCCGCCGCCCACGCCTTTTGATCGGTCAGGGAGTCGACCATCAGATCTTTTTCAAGAGAAGGAAAGGCTTCAATGATCTGACGGTCCGTTTTGTCTGCCCAGTCAAAGGTTGAAAGCCCGAGAAAGCCCAGCGCTTCCTTGTTGGCGAACTTCCAGCGTCCATCACCATCTTTCAGGAGGACCAGATCGGGGAGGGTAAAACTCAGAAGATCGAAGAGGCGTTTTTCGATGGAATCCGTTATTTTCGTTTTACGGAGCCTTGCGGCGCGACGTTTTTGAGTCAAGGCTCATCTCCCGGGAAAAGAATAAGGGGAGAGGAATATTGACCCGGCCGTGAGAAAGAGAAAGCATTGCCTTCCGGAATGCTCCGTATCGGAGATCGCTCTGACGCGAGCGGCTTGTGACCGGATGGATCCTTCAACCATATGTTGAACTCCTGTCTCCTTGCCCTCCTCTTGGGCCGTAGTCCAAAAGGGGGAGAAGGAAAGCATTTTTTGCTTTTTTCCCGACCCACACGATCATGTTTTTCATGCGACGTGCCGAAGGCACGTGCCCGCAAAGCGGACAACGAGGGCGGGCCCTCGGCAAAAGAGGAACTTTTGGTCATGAAACAGGAAACCCCCACGACAACGTCAGATTGGTGGCGGGAGCATTCATACTCCAGATTTTTCCAATGGAGAATCAAAAGGCGGCAGAGACAAGAGTTCCGTCTATTTTGGCATCGCTCTCAAAAATGATGCAGCCATCAGATTCCCGTCCTGTGGATTCTCGTGAAAAAATGATGCTCAGCAATCATTTGTAGCATTTATGGAATAAGGATTTTTTAACTTGGGATCCGGGTCCGGCGTCTTTTTCTTCTTTCCGGGATTCTACCACGATTTCCGGTCTTTTAAAAAGCTGATTTGATCTCTCATTTTTCAAAGAACTCCCTATCTTCAAATGTCCACTCATATCAAAACATTATTTTTATGTATTAAAAGAGACATTCGGGCTTTTCATTCGCGATTTCCTTTCGATGAGCTTCGATGTATAATCGGAAAATGGGATGGTCGCTTGTCCGGCATTTCCCTAAAGAAGCCTCAAAAGGTGATTTCGCTTCGGGAGACGGATCCCGGCGGAACGCTATCTCTCCCGACCGTTACAGACCCTCATCAGGGGGGTGCGGTCTCATTTCCGATCAATCAACCTCCTCGACGAAGAGAAAACACCCGCAATCATTCCGGCTGTCCTCAATATAAAAAATGCGCGGGTTGTCCTTTTTTTGATCACTGACACGATGGGTATGTCCAAAATCCCTGGAAAGGAGCCATGAGATGATTGAGCCAAGAGTTCCCCGATTTGACTGGGGAATGGTTGTAACCGCCACGGAAGACCTCTTCAACGACGGAAGTTATCCCGACCTTGAAAAAGACGAAAAACTCGTCGCCAATGGAACCCGTGGAGAGATCGTACGGGTTGGGACACATGAAGACTCGAATACCCCGGTCTATCTTGTGGAGTTTGAAGGGGGAAAGGTTGTCGGATGTCTTGAAGAAGAGATCAGACCACTTTCGTAAACAGGTCTCAACGTCAGGCATTCCCGGAACCATACGGTGTCCGGACCTTCCGGTGCCAGCGCGGGCGGATCCGGACCACCAAGACCACCTGTCCAGACTTTTGGAGGGACTATGCGCTTTGACAGTGTCATGAACGGAAAATCCTATTTCGGCGGTCCGCTCGATCCGGGCATCTCAGCTCTTCTCGAAGAGGCTGCCATCCATTTCGCCGATACCAGGAAAGCACTTTCGATCCTTCTTGAGGCACGGGAAAAAGCCCCGTATGCCCTGGCGGTTTTCTTTTCACTGTACAAGTTCTATTTCTATAAAAACCAGCTGGATCTGGCTGAAAAAACAGTCCGGGAATCCTTGTTCGAAGCGGCCTACCAGGGAGGATTTCCGGTCGATCAGACGCTTGTTGAAACTGCAGGGAACCCTTTTTTCCTTGATCCTTCCTCTCCTCATTATTTTTACCTTTTCTCATCGAAAGCGCTCGCTTTCATCCTGCTGAGACAGGGAAAGATCGATGAGGCCCAATCACTTCTTTCCGAGCTTTCCCGCCTCGACCCCACAGATCAGGTCGGAAGCTCGGTCATCCGTGATTATCTGAAAGGTGCAGTCAGCAGGACATCTTTCGATCCGGTCCATTAATTCGCCGATGGAAGGACTGAAAGGGATTAGATGATGGCAACGATCGTCTTTTACGAAAAACCGGGGTGCCAGACAAACGCCCGCCAAAAGACTATCCTTTTGGAACTCTCGCATACACTCGTTGTCCGAAACATTTTGTCGGAACCATGGACCCCTGAGACACTGCTTCCATTCTTTGAGAACAGGCCCGTTTCCCAATGGTTTAATCGGGCCTCGCCCAGAGTCAGGTCGGGAGAGATCGATCCTGGCTCCCTTAATTCCAAAGAGGCGCTCAGTCTTCTGCTCTCCGACCATCTGCTGATCCGGCGTCCCCTCATCGAGTTGTCCGGGAAATATCTGGCGGGATTCGATTTGGAAGAAATATCAAAAGTGGCGGGATTCTCAAAACCCGTTCTTGCCGAGTCGGGATCGGATCCTTCCTGCCGGTCAGGCGAGTGACGGGGAACCACCCATTGCCGGAAAAACACTGAAAATTGAAACGAAGGTTATGGACAATCATTCTGCCGAAGAAGCCCTACGGATCACCAAAGCCTATCACGAGCGGACAAAACATCGTTTTTCCGCCTATGCCGCAGGTCCCGAATTTCTCGACTGGGACGATCAGCCAAGTCCGTTCCGGAGTTTTGCGGGAACGGAAATCATTCGCCTTCCCCTTTCTCCGGGTCTTCCGGAAAAACCCTATTCGGAGCTGTTTGACCCGAAAAAAAAGAACCCTCCGCCCTCTTTTGATCTGGCATCCGTTTCACTTCTTCTGGAAGTCTCGCTCGGACTTTCGGCATGGAAGAGCTATCCTGGCGCACGATGGTCCCTGAGGTGCAATCCTTCGAGCGGAAATCTTCACCCCACAGAGGCTTACCTGATCGCTCCCGATCTTTCGGGGCTCCAGGGCGGGGTCTACCACTACCTGAGCCTCGATCATGTTCTGGAGAGGAGAAACATTCCGGGGCTTTCCTGGAACGGGGCATGGCAAACACCGGGTGTCATCGTCGCGCTGACCTCAATCTACTGGCGGGAAGCCTGGAAATATGGAGAGAGAGCGTTCCGGTACTGCCAGCATGACGTCGGACATGCCCTTGCGGCTGTCCGGTTCGCTTCAGCGGCACTGGGGTGGGAGGCCACGATTCTTGACGGCTGGAATGACAACACCATTTCCCGACTGACGGGAACCGATCGTCACCAGGAGTTTCCGGATGAAGAAAGGGAAGCCCCTGAGGTTCTGGTCTGGATTGGCGGACGCTCGACAGCCCCTGACCGTTCATTGCTGGTTGAAGCAATCGATTGCGGCAGATGGGAAGGAGAGGCAAGCCAGATGAGCCCGGATCACAGAAGATGGACGGTTATCGGCGAAGTGGACCGGGCGACGAGGGATCATTCCACGCCGGGGAGGCCGCTTTTCTCCCCGACAAGCCGGCCTCCCCTTCCGGACATTCCCTCCGGCGTCCCCTCAGGACAGATCTTCAGACAACGAAGGAGCGCCCAACGATTTGATCCGAATGCGGAGCCTCTCCCAAAACCGGCATTTCTCAGGATTCTGGAGGCTCTCCTGCCCCGGGAGGGAGTCCCTCCCTTCGACATCCTGACCTGGGCCCCGAGGATTCACCCGCTCTTGTTTGTCTACAAAGTGGAAGGATTGGAACCGGGCTGCTATCTGCTGGCGAGAAGCCAGGAAGTGGAGGAATCCCTTGTCCGGTCTCTTTCCGCTGACTTTTCAACGGAGGAAGTTCAGGGAGTTCCCCCACATATCCCCCTGAAACTTCTCCGGCGGGGCGATACCCGCAACTTCGTCAGGAATCTTTGCTGCCGGCAAGCCATTGCCTCCCAGTCGCTTTTTGCGGTGGCCATGCTTTCCTGCTTCGAAGATTCGTTAAAGGAGGGGCCATGGTGGTATCGAAGGCTCTTCTGGGAAGCCGGCGTTTTGGGACAGAGCCTCTACCTCGAAGCCGAGGCTGCAGGCGTTCGCGGCACTGGAATCGGCTGTTTCTTCGACGATGAACTTCACTCCTGGCTGGGATTTTCGACACGGGACTTCCAGAGCCTGTACCACTTTACGGTCGGACGTCCGATTTCGGACCCTCGTCTTGAGACTTCTCCGCCTTATCCCTCAGCTTAAGTCGGAATCCGGAGAATTCTGCAGCCTGTCCCAAAGGGCCTTGAAGCGGTCATCAAGCCCCGAAAGCTCTTCGTCTTTGGCGATCAGCTCTCTTGTCCGGGGAAAGGAGATTTGGGGATTCTCCCTGTACCAGGCTTCCATCTCGGACTTCAGAAGCTCGCGTTCTCCAACGACCCGGACGATGGCTTCCCTCAGAAAAGAAAGCATTGCCCGGTCATCGATCTCCTCGGAGCCATTCATGACCGGACGCCGCTTTCGGGATCGGGCATAAGCTGGACGTCTGTTTTGACCTCGCCGGCGGAAAGCCAGGCCTCGATGGCCAGAATGATCATTCCGGGGTATTGGCTATGGGGTTTCATGATGTCGAACTCGGCATACCCGCTTTGATCGTCATGAAAGATGATCTTGCCGCAGTCCATGCCGGAATCGTTTTTCCAGATTCCGACCAGACTGTCTGTACCGCTGAACGGGTCGCGGGAAAGGCTGAAACGGGCACCGTTCCAGTCCGCCACGACCTGTCTGGACGAGGCAACGCCCAGTCGGCCTGCCTTGTCGCGAAGTGCCTGACAAATCCGTTCTCCCGCGGGGGAGAGTCTTTCGATGACTTTCTCGAGTGGCTCCATAAATCCTCCGTTACGGCGTTGTTGGAAACATCCAATTATCCACCTTTCATTAAAACACAATGGAGACGTTTATGAAAACATCTATTCGCAATCACTTGTCTGGAAAAATTGTTAAAATCATCAAAGGCACCGCGGCCTCTGAAATAGAGGTTGAAACGGCGGCCGGCATCATCTCCTCGGTGATCACCACCAGAAGTCTCGAAGACCTGGCTCTCAAGGTGGGTGACTCGGTTCATGCCAGTATCAAATCGACCGAGGTCGGCATAGAAAAACCTTGACACCTGAAAGATTGGCTGTTGACGGCTGTCCGGACATCCCGGATGGCCGTTTTCAGACCTTGTCCTGATTGGAAGAAACCGGATCAAGACTGAGATTTTCCAAACGGAGATCAAAATGCTTTTTCGAAAGTCCCAGATTCAGGAATGGTACGAGGAAGATGTCCCCTATGGGGATCTGACCAGCGAAATTCTGGGGATCGGGTCGGAGGAAGCCCGGATCCTTTTCATGGCGCGCGATAAAATGATTGTCGCCGGAACGGAGATTGCCGGGGAGACGCTCGCCCATGCAGGTGTTTTACCCCAATCGCTTCTTCCTTCGGGGACAATGGTTGGCCCTGATACCCCGATCCTCTCTGCCCGGGGCAGAGCCGCCGAGGTTCATATGGCCTGGAGAATCTGCCTGAATCTTCTGGAATATTCGAGCGGCATTGCGACCAAGGCTTCCCGGCTTGTTGGGGCAGCGCATCAGGTCAATCCCCGCGTTTCGGTCAACGGAACCCGGAAACACTTTCCAGGGATCCGGCACCTTGCGACCGAAGCCGCAAAATCCGGCGGCATCCTTCCCCATCGTCTTGGGCTTTCGGAGTCTGTTCTGATTTTTGATCATCACCTGATTTTTGTGGGCGGAATCAAATCCCTTGCGGCCAGATTGGGAGAGATCAAAAAAAGACTTCCAGGCAAAACCATTGTCGTCGAAATGAAAAGCGGTCCAGCCCTCGAAGAAGAGGCCCTTCTTCTTGCTCGTTCCGGAGTTGATGGCATTCAGTTCGACAAGGTGCAACCGGAAAAACTGATCGGCCTTCCCGAAAGACTTCGTTCGGAAAACCCCAGAATGATTTTCTTTGTAGCCGGGGGAATCGATGAAGACAATATCGGCAAATATGCCTCGACGGGCGTCGATTCTATCGTGACCTCTGCCGCTTATCACGCACCGCCATCCGATATCAAAACGCAGATCGTTCCTTTGTAAAAACGTCTGAAGACGTTTTGTCCATGGATCTCCCTCTCTCGTCCATCCATTGGGAGAAAAAAACAGGACCAGCCGTCAATTAAAAAATCCGGATAATCAATTCGTGGTAGACTTTAGACAGGTCCGGAGGATATATTGCGATTCCGCCACATGTCAAAGAGGAATCCGAACGATGCGCCGATGGTGGTTTCCTGTTCTTTTTCTTTTCTTCTGTCTGATTTTTTCAGGCTACTCAAGTGCTGTCGACCTGCCCAAGCCACCCTCCGGAGTTCACGCCGTTCCTTCCCGGATCTGGGTCTTCCCCCTGAAAGGGCCGGTTGGTCCCCCGATGGCAAGATATCTTCATCGATGGTTTGAAATGGCCGGGAAGTCTTTGCCAGACCTTGTCATCCTTCAGATCGACACCCCGGGCGGCCTGTCCCGCGCCATGCGGTCGATCATCGAAGACATTCTGGCGTCCCGGGTTCCGGTTGTCGGATATGTGGCACCCGGCGGTGCGCGGGCAGCCAGCGCAGGGACCTATATTCTCTACGCCTGTCCCCTGGCGGCAATGGCAGAAGGAACCAACGTCGGGTCCGCGACGCCCGTCCTGATCGGAGGACCACTCCCTCTTGTTCCCGCCAGTCCTTCCAAGAACCCCGGCAAATCTAACGTTTCCCATCAAAATGGCGCACCACCTGGGGACACGGAAGAAAGAAAGATCGAAAACGATGCGGCAGCCTCGATCCGGAGTCTTGCCGAAATGAATGGCAGGAATGCCGGCTGGGCTGAAAAAGCCGTTCGCCAGGCCTCAAACCTGTCTGCCCGGGAGGCCCTTTCAAGACATGTCATCAACATGATGGCCTCCGATGTTCCCCATCTTCTGAAAAGCCTCGATGGCCAAAAGATAAAGATCCATGGACGTGAGGTCACGCTTCACCTTCTTCCCTACCGGGTCAGGACATTTCATCCTGATATCAAGGATCAGCTGCTCTCCTTTTTATCCCGGCCGGATCTTGCCTACGTTCTTTTTCTTCTCGGCGTCCTGGGGATCGCCTTTGAGTTTTCCCATCCGGGATTTGTTCTTCCAGGTTTTCTGGGCGGACTTGCTCTCCTGCTCTCGGCGTTTGCCTTCATGGTTCTGCCGGTCAACTGGGTCGGATTCCTGTTGATCGTTCTGGGAATCTCTCTCATGATCGCGGAGGTTTTAATCGGAACCTTCGGCATTCTCGGGGTTGCCGGCATTGTCTCGTTTTTTCTGGGATCCCTGTTCCTCTATCGCCCGGATTCTGCTCTTTCTCAACCGGACACGCACCCTTCCCTCTTTCTCATCGTCCTGCTTTCGTCTGTTGTCGCCGGTTTTTTTCTGGGAGTGGTCCGCATGGCGCTAAAATCCCGGTTCAGACCGGAGATTTCGGGAAAACAGGATTTGATTGGAAAAAAATGCACCTCGCTTGAAGATTTTCAGGAAAAAGGACGCGTCAGGATCAACAGTGAAATCTGGTGGGCCACCTCTCCCGTTTTGGTAAAAGAGGGAGAGGTGGTTCGCATCGTGGATGTTTCCGGCCTGACACTGAGTGTCCAGCCGATTCTAAAGGAAAAAACATGACCAGTCTGCTTCCAGCCATTGTTCTTCTGGGTTTTGCCCTTGCCACTCTTTCACGGTCTGTCCGGGTGCTGAGGGAATATGAGCGCGGGGTCGTCTTTGTTCTGGGCCGATTCTGGAAGGTCAAGGGTCCGGGACTTGTCCTTCTGTTGCCGATTGTGCAGCAGATGGTCAAGGTTGGCCTTCGGACCGTTGTCATGGATGTTCCAAGCCAGGATGTCATCTCAAAAGACAATGTCTCGGTCAAGGTCAGCGCCGTCGTCTATTTCCGGGTAATGGACCCGAAGCTGGCCATCATTGCCGTTGAGGACTATCTCAATGCGATCAACCAGCTCTCGCAAACCACCCTTCGCTCGGTCCTCGGCCAACACGATCTCGACGAAATGCTCGCATCCCGAAACCAGCTCAACACTGACATACAGGCCATTCTCGACGAACATACCGATGCATGGGGCATAAAGGTCTCAAATGTGGAAATCAAGAGAGTCGACCTCGATGAAAGCATGATCCGTGCGATCGCCAGGCAGGCCGAAGCGGAAAGGGAAAGACGGGCCAAAGTGATTTATGCAGACGGGGAGCTTCAGGCCTCCGGAAAGTTTCTGGATGCGGCCAAGATCCTTTCAGAGACCCCCGAAGCCATGCAGCTTCGCTACCTCCAGACGCTGAGCCAGATCGCAAGCGACAGGACTTCGACCATCGTCTTCCCCTTTCCGCTTGACATGTTCAGGGAATTCCTGAAAAAACGCGGCCCGGAGGAAGATCTCCCGACGCCTCCGGCCCATTGAGAGGAGACGTCTTTCTTGACAAGAACGCTTGAGGTGGTAACGTTTAACTAACAGCACTTCCAAAAGAAGGAGGCTTGTCATGAGAGACTACATCTGGCTTTTATTGGCGTTTGCCATTATGACCGTTACCTTTATCATCATGAAACTCGAGGCGAACAGCCCGAGGAGGCATCTGCACAAATAGCGCGTGGCGGGGACATTCCTCTCCCCCGGCGGCACTTCCTGCTCTCAGAGACGGGGGCAGGTCTTCGTTTGTGCAAATTCCCCGGCGATTCCCGGGGCTTGCCCTGTCTTCCCGCTCCTTGGGCCTTCATCTCTTTTCTTTCCGAGTTTTTCTCCGGCGTTTCTTTGACGTCAGGTTTTCCCTTTGTTATTCTGGATCCTGACTATTCTTGCTAACGTCAAACGGTTTGGCCATGTTTCAGTCGAATTTTTCCGGGGGGATTGGTGCGAACAAAAACAGCGATCGTAACAGGCGCATCCTCCGGTATCGGAGCAGCAACCGCAAAGGCTCTTTCTGCTGCCGGATACCACGTCATTCTGGGGGCCAGAAGGGTCGACCGGGTGGAACGGCTCGCCGGAGAAATCGGCGGGGAAGGCTATGGCCTCGATGTCACCGACCCCGCTTCAGTCAGGAGTTTTATGGACAGATTGCCTGACAGGATCGACCTTCTGGTCAACAACGCCGGTGGGGCCTTGGGTCTGGACCCGGTTATCTCCGCCGACGAAGATCGATGGATTGAAATGTTCCAGTCCAATGTCATGGGAACTCTCAGAATGACAAAAGGTGTCTTCCCGCGCCTTGAGCGCTCGGGAGACGGGAGCCATATCGTCAATATCGGGTCGATTGCCGCATGGGAGACCTATCTCGGCGGAGCGGGTTATACCGCCGCAAAGCATGCGGTCCGGGCCCTCACCGAAACATTGAGGCTTGAGTGGCTCGGGTTGCCGATTCGCGTCACGGAAATTGACCCCGGGCTTGTCGACACGGAATTTTCTGTTGTGCGCTTTTCCGGAGACGAGATACGGGCCAGAAAGGTCTACGAGGGGATGACTCCCCTTTCCGCCGGGGATGTTGCCGAGGCCGTTGTCTGGGCGGCACTGAGGCCGCCCCATGTGAACATCGACCAGATCCTGATCCGGCCGAGAGATCAGGCCCGTGCGGACAAGGTTT
>JAKAYF010000030.1 GCA_021816465.1 Nitrospirota bacterium | reverse complement strand
AATAAGAAGGAGGAGGTGGTGGAAACATGGGCAAGGTGACCATCGTGACAGGAATTTTCAGACCGTAAAGGGGGTGTCAACCATGGCAGGTATGCGCGCTCTCCCAGACTCAGAAGTTCGCGATCCCGACCGCTCCGTCGATCCTTGTCGGCGAAGGTGGTTCCCCGTGCTCCCGGCGCATGGCACAGATCGCACCCATCCACCGGATCCGGTCGGTGGCCATCGAAGCTCCAGTTGGTGCCGGAGTCAGGATGGACTGTCCATGCCGGAGTTGATGAATCGTCTTGGCCGAAATGACAAGACGGATGTCCCCGGTCATCTCGCGTTCTTTGCTTCGGCAGGGGAGCCATGGTCCAGTCGCACTACTTCGATTGCAACATGGAATTACTTTTCCCTATCAAGACTATACTCAACACCATTATCCAGATGGTCGAGCGATAACGTCCCTGAAGGATCAGACCTCAGGGAAAAAACGCCCTTCCTCACCCCTGTCGAAGTTTTATCTGACAATCGGTAGAGCGTTGAAGGAGAAAGCCCCTTCCAGACAACCCTGTCTTTCGGTACCCATCCCTCATAGACAAAATGGATGGACATGCGGGAACAGGCTCCGTCCATACGAACATACCCCGTCGACCGGGACAGCCATGGCCCCCCCGGATACCTTTGGGATAATGTTATGGTTGCCCGTTTTTTGTCCGGAGCAAGATATACATAGAGACTGCCCAGAAGATGGCGGAAGCCGATCACACCGGAGGCGATTTCCGGAAAAAGCATATCGGCATGGTCAAATCGAACGGTCGTGTCCTTGCCGTAATCAGAAACCTGCCAGGAAACTTCACGTCCGACACTTTTCCTTTGTTGAAAATGGGCACCGATATAGCCTTGCTCAATTCTCACAAACCCGGAAGAAAACACGGGGGCGATATTCTGTTTTAAAACCCAGGCAAGAACCTGTTTCAGCGCATTAAGGGAAGACTCTCTCTGACCTGCATAAAAATGGAAATAGACATTGATCGGATCAACCCTCCTTGGACGATTGGTCCGCTCGAATGTCCTGATGACATTTAAATACCCGAAATAAGGTCCTCGCCAGTCATTTGTCAGAATATAGTCATTGACATCGCTGTTGAAGTATTGGGTATAACCGTCAACTTTCCTGAAATACGGAAATACAAAAGTGTAGGAAGGGGCATTGTCATCGAAGCGGGTATCAGAACCGTTGATGTTCAGGACAGAAGTTGTTGCAAGCTGGGCCAGAGCGGCACGGCCTGGCCTCGTATCCCCGCTCCATTGCAAAAGCATGACCTTTTTCCCCGGCGGCAACAGATTGTGATTGATCCAGTCGATCGATCCATTGATCTCTGTCTTGAGATCAAGCTTGTAGTGAGGAATCTCGATATGGATCGGCCCTTCATCTTTTTGTTTTTTTGTCGGAACCCAGTAAAAGGGATGGGAAAATGTATGGGATCCCGCCTCGACATTGGGCAGGGCAAAAATCTTTCTAGCCCAGAAAATTCGACTTTTTGTACCCTGATAGCGTGGATCGATCTGGCTTGTAATGACCGAAACGGTAAAAGGAAGATCAACTTTCTGAAAAATCTCCTGATACAGGACCTCAGCCGACATTCTGCGCCGCTCATATCTCGATAGCGTGTCAAAAGCATCACCATCAACCTGGCTGTAGAAGATCCTCATTCCATTGAGGGTCGTCAGATCCATTCGTGGCGTCTTTTCAATATCCAGAACACGTTCAAGGAACCGGAACGGATTGATATACCAAAGCGTATGGGTCTCATCAAGAATCGGCCACCGAATCATAAACGGATCAAAAACCATCCCTCCCCAGACTCCTGCGACGGCGTAGATGCTTTGGAGACCCTGATTTCTGGAATCTGTACTCGTTACACTTAAAAAAATCCTGTTCTTCGGAGAAGTACTGACCAAAGGATGGAACTCCGATGGGATTTGAGGAAGAGGATACTCAAACCCCTCCATTTTCAGATCCTTGACGCCATAATCAAGAGCAAAGGAGTTCGTATCCCAGGAGCCCTCGATTTTCAGCCCCATTCGCGCAAGCGCCCTGTCCCTTAAGCCATTAACCTCTGCCCTGTTCATTCCGCCCGGAAGATCTTCCGGAAAGGATTCAAGGAAAACAACCTTGATCCGCCGGTCAAGGAGGCCGTTGACGAACCGCCAAAAAGCTCCCGGATGGGGAATGGCGTTGTCATCAAACTGAAAAAAAACCGCCCGGGTCCTCGCAAGCGTGTCAAGAGACGGAAATCCCTTTCGCATATTCCGGTACCGGGCTTTCAAACCAAGATCATTCAGGGGAAAGTCCCAATATTTTCTGAAGTTGTTTTCGTCATCCGTTTCCCTGTTTTTTCCGTAATAGATCACAAGAACAGAGCGAAAAAAAGGAATGACCGAGTTGTTCGGGTTTGAACGATTGAGATCCAGACTCCCGATATTGTCTTGAGCACCCAATCCTTCCGGGACTGAACCCCAAAAAATGAAAAATGGGAGAATCAGGGCAACAAAAAGATTTTTTTTCATGACGATGGATTACCGGATAAAGCCGGCGCATTCAGGAGAGACTTCGCTGCCGGCAGCTCATCTTCGATTGCCGTATAGTCAGGAGGCTTCATGAAGACCGTAAATTCAAAATCGACCACCCCCCGGTCCAGAAGGAAATAACCATAGACAGCAGAAACAAGACATGCTGTAAGGTAGCCAAATCCTTCAAGTCTTGGACTGATCATGATAGACAAAAAGGTCAGCCCCCCGTTTGAAAGAAGAAGGAGCCATGCCAGGCGCTCCACCTTGTTTTGCTGGTTAAAATAAAGAAGCAGGGTAAACTCCATCGTCAGAATGACCTGGCACAATCCCCCGAGGGATCCCATCCGGAAAACAGGAAGAGCCATCAGGTCGGCATGGAAAAAACGCAGCAACCCCTCCCCGTTCAAAACAACCATGAAAGTGACCGCACCCTGTATTTTCAGGATATACCCAAGTCCTCTCCTGATAAACCGGACCATTTGCTCCTTGGCTTCCAAAATCTCAAAGAATGGACGTTTTCCCTCAAGAAGTACAAAAACATGACGGTATCGCTCATAAAACCCTGTTTCAAAATAAAAGACAAAAAGTGCCAGAGTAGGAATAACCGTCAACAGTGCAAAAAACATCCCGATATCGTAAATGCGGTTGATATGGATAAATCCGGATACCTTGTCGGAACCGGGAGCATACCAGTAAATAATTTTATCGATCCAGATTCCCAGCGTCATGACAAACCCAAGCAGGACAAGACTCGTCTTATGTCTTAAAAATCGGACAAAAGTCCGGTTCCAGAATATTTTTCCAGGAAATTCGACAAAGATACGGGCAGCAAGCAGGGTCACGATCAGCCCCTGTCCCATGAGGTAACCCAAAAGAGCTCCTGAAACAGCCCCATAACGGGCGCCGAGAAGCGTTCCAAAAACGCTTGCCAGGGAACCAGCAAAAAAGGCAAAACCCACTGCGCCATAATCATGGAGAGTGGAAACAAGAGCTGTTGTCACCCATAAAAGCATGAGAACAATCATCAAATTGAAGCTTGCAAGTCTGACAGCGTTAGGAAGGTCAAGGGAAAAGACCATCAACCCGGCGATTGGGATACCAAAAAGAAGCGTGACCCCGATGACCGTCAAATAGATCGAGCGGTTGTCCGAAAACTTCATTTCAAAGAATCTGTCTGCAATAAATCGGGTCGCAGGAAGCTGGATCAATGAGACAAGAATCAATGTTCCGGCAAAAGAAAATGTGACGAGGGAGCGAAAAAGAAGATAGTCGCGAACACGGCTGAAATAACCCATACTCGAATAGCTGACGATCAAAAGGCCAACCGTCGTCAGGACCCATGGACCGGCCGCAACGATGGCCGAAAGGATAAATCCCGAAACAATGGACGAAAGGTCTTCACGATTCGAAAGCTTTCGAAGAGCAAATCCGATACCGGCCATCAGCGGAGCCCCTCACGGTAAATCGTCCGATATGCATCAAAAAGAAGTTCTTCCCGATAAAATCGCTCCATTCTCAGTCGGGCCGACTGCCCCATTCTTTTCCTCAGAGCTTCATCTTTTAAAATCCTGAGCATCGCCAGAGCCGTTTCGTCAGGATTCCCGACGGAAGTCACAATTCCTCCCGGACCAAGGGCTATATCCTCCCGTGTCCGTCCATTGATCAATTCGTCACAAGCCCCGACACGGGTCGTGACAGAGGGAATGCCAAAAACAGCTCCCTCCATTACCACCAGAGGTTGTGCCTCCGAAAGAGATGTCAAGACAAGAAGGTCGATCTTCGGGAGGTAGTCAGAAACAAGAACAGATCCGGTAAAACGGAGACTCTCCTCCATCCCGAGAATCGAGACAAGGTCCTGACATTCCGTCACGTACTCGGGATCCTGATTCAAGGGGCCCATGATCAGAAAAAGAACATCGGGAAGCTGATCCCTGACGATGCGGCAAGCCTGGATGAATGTCTTAATATCTTTGATCGGCACAACCCGTCCAATCAGGGCCACAGACAATGGACCATCCATGTCGGATCGGCCGGAAATCCCTTCCTGACTTTCCGGAATCCGGATCCCGTTGGGAATCACCCTTGTCTTCTCCACAGGAGCTCCGTCTCGGACCTGGATTCTCCGGTTTCCCTCAAACAGGGTGATAATATGGTCCGAATAATGATAGACGATCCGGCCAAGCTGCTCGAAAATACGCATCCAGAAACCCTTGACCGATGTATTGATCGGACGGATTGTCATGTCGTCACGGGCATTTCCGCTTCCGATCCACTGGGCCAGGGCGATCTCGATCTTGCGCTCCCTTGTATAGAGTCCATGCTCGGTCAATATCAGAGGTCTTTGACTCGTCAGCTTTCCCATGACACCCAGGATCCCGGCATAACCGGAAGCCAGGGAATGATAAAGACGCGCCTCTGGAACCGGACTTGCCAGAAGGGAGAAAAGGGGAAGATGGGTCGTTCTCCACATCCAGAAAAAATCAATGAACGACTCCTGGGCGAACTGCTCCTTGTAAAACTTCTGGATCAACTCCCAGGCTTGCCTCCCTGAAGAAAGAGCGGAGAAAAGCTTGGGAGACAGCCCCATCCCGGAAAAAATCCCGAAAAGGCTCTCAAACGCTTCAGGCGATCCGGAAAGAAGATCCCGGTGGAAGCTTTCGATGACATCCAAAAGCTCACGTTCTTCATTTTCATCAAGCCTCTCGAGGCGGGAATTTTCCGATATTCCTTGCCCCAATGTCAGGTTGGTCACACCGATCACATTCTCCGGACGAGGGAAGAGCCACGGTCCGGGATCCTTCTCCGCAATCAGGCAATGGAGATGGAAGGAGAACTCCGGGAGACTCGTAATGAGCTGATGGGTCCAGGAAGAGACACCTCCCGTCACATAAGGGTAGGTACCCTCAAGAATAAGACAGACATCAGCAATGTGTTGATTTTTGGAATCAGTCACCACCATTGGCTCATCCACTTTCCTCAGACGCTGACATCCAGAGATCGAGGTAATCCGGATGGATCCCATCTTCAAGGAGAACACTGGAAAGACGGATATCGGACTTAAGCTCCGAGAACCTTCCATCCTGATAAAGTCTCATCCATTCAAGAAGCTTGATCTCTTTTTCCCTCCCTGATACCCGGATCCGATCCATCACCAGTCTCTCGACTTCAATGTCTTCATGGGCAATCGCCTGAGATCCGATCGACAGAAGCTCTTCGGACGAGAACGATTCATTTGCCTTCAGTGCGTTCAGGTATGATGAAAGCCCTTTCCGGATCAATACCTGTGTGAGTTTCAGCCCGACAAGACCGGACATGGCATAATCAAAATAGGCTTTTCCAATTTGAGCGTATGAGACTTCTTCCCTGGACATCCGTTCCAGGACATGAATCGACTCCTGATAGGACTTTTCAAGTCTTGTCAGAACGGTTGTGGCAAACAGGCGCACCTCCTCGTCCGGATCATTCCATGCCCCCTTCAGGATACGAATTGCCCGTGGAGACGAGCCCTCCGAGGAAAGTCGGTCAATAAGCGCCTGTTTCAGGGAAACGTCGCCCCACTTCAGAATATCTCCGGCAGACACAATTTTCCGGTCCTCCAGAAGGATCTCCTCAAGCGACACATACGTCAGACGTGTCATCTTGCCCGGAGGGTTGAAAATCGCATTCAGGGTAGGATCATCCGACAGGTAGTTCTGCTGACGGGAGAATCGGAAAGCCAGAGCCCCTGCACAGCCCAGAAGCGGTCCTGAAACGGGAAGGACAAAGGGAATCGCAAGGTATAGCCATCGTATGGAGGGCGGAGCCCAGAAAAATCCGCTACACCACAGGACAGAGTCCGCAAGGACCCACAGCGTCATTCTTATCCCCGAAAGGGATCCCATCAGCAGATACAGGATTGCGACAGCAACAACGGCCGACAGAACCATCACCCCGTAAAACATCAGATGCCGAAACCCGTCCTGACTAAAAGAGCCTTCCATGAGGTCTGATCCTTTTCCTCCCCTCCCCTTAATGGTCAAGACGGTCACTCCAGCCGATGGCCTGCAGCAACTCATCAAGAGTTGCCCAGTCCCCGGGAAAGTCTTTCGGAGAGAACGATCCGGCTTTCACCTCAAAACTCCCGCGCTTGAGCCTTGGAATATCCGTTTCTCCCCATACGCTGGAAACGGCATTCTGGACAGCCTCAAGGAAATCCCTGCCTGCCCTGGGGATAAGAATCCACATCGAGTTGCCTTCGAGAGGCGTCCCGATGACCGCATTCAGGGGCAAAAGGGGGTTCCCGTCGAGACTTTTAATGGTTCCAAGCGCCTTTCCGAAAGAGACAACATCCTCCCATGAAGGAGCCGTAAAGCGGACGCGGAGAATGCCAATGCTTTCACCTTCCTTGCCTGCCACCGATTTTTCCCTTTGAAGCTCCATTAAAAAACCTTGCCCGCTGGTAAATCCGGTTGACGGATCCCTGAGGTATACCGAATCAAGACGGGTCATCAATGAACGATACAGATCCTTATCACTTTCATCGTACGATTTGGCGGGAAGATAAGTGCGGGAACACACTTCCGGCTTTACGCCATGGAGAAGGGGGAATGATGGCAAAAGATCATCCCAAAGACCAAGAAATTTTTTCTGGACAACCTGGGCTCCGTCGGCAGCCGTGTGCGGAAGACAGAGGCAGACCTCCGTTCCCGAACCAGTCAGTCCGGAAAAATCGACATCCCTGAGAAGGCGTTTGACAATCTCGCGGACGGCCGCAAGAGCAGACCGATAGTCGATTTTCCCCTCCGTTTCCGACAGGAAAGAAATCTCCAGAAGAGAGAGTGGGGCATGGTACCGGTGAGATTTGTTCAACTCTTCAGAAGCTCTTCTGGCAAAAAAAACCGGTCGGAGAAAACCCGTCACCTCATCGATCGAAATGCTTTCCCTTGTTTTCTGGTGGGACTCAAGAAATTCAAGCCGGGCACTGGCACGATCAACGATCATCCGCATCATCTGGAAAAAATCGGGCGTCAGCTTCTCAAACGGAGCATGCCATATGACCAACAGGAATGCGACACGATATTCATCCGACAAAACGGGATAAATGCACAAAGGGCGCACCACTTTTCCCGAAGGAAGGGCCAACTCCGGAAGAACGCCGTTTTCGCGGACCGTCATTGCCCTCCGGCTCTCATGGACCTTCATGAACGGGAAATATTTCTTGTCGATCCGGTCAGGAAGATCAAAAATGCCTGCAGATGCTTCAAGAAAAAAGTGATCCCGATCCCGGCGATAGAGTCCTACGGAATCGGCTCCGACAAAGGAAATGCAAAGAGAAAGAAGTGTTGGGGAGATACTGTCGATCTCGTCTTTTTCAAGGGAACGAAAAACATCAAAAAGGTCTGACGCCAGGTTGGGGTCGAGAAAAATCCTTTTTTCCAGTTCCCTCTTTGCTTTTATCAGAATATCGACCTGAAGGGACGCCGTCTTCGCCGCATCCTTTTCCTTGATGAACTGTTCCTCAAGTTCGGCATAACGCCTTGAATCACTATCCTTGAGCTCCCCAACAATCATCCCTGAAAACAGGAAGGCTGAAGGCCAGAGGAAAGAAAAACCCTCTGGCATCAGACTATCCCAATGATCCTGCCAGAGAAGGAGGATATAGTAATCAAGACTCCCCAGAAGTCCTGAGACAACTCCCGGCAGGAATCCGTATCTGGCTGCAATCAGGAGGATCAAAGGAAGAAATGGGTGGAAACGTGGAAGAAGAAGGGATGAAACACCGTAAAAATTCAGAAAAAAACCGGTCAGGAGCAAAATCCCCCCCAGAGCCTCCAGATAAGGAAGCCACCAGGCGTGCTTCTGCCTTTCCCAAAAACTCATGGGATAGGTGTTCCGGGGAGAATCGGGGCAGACAGTGTCCAGTCCGACATATAGTGGAGAAGACCATCCCTTCGGGCCATCTCCCCGCAGCGTTGGGAAAACGTCCGGCGGGAGGGGTCTTCATAGTCCAGGGCCAGAACAACAAGGGCAGGATTCGTTTTTTTGGCCTGCCCGATCTCTTCCAGAAAAGAACGCCTTTCCCTTTCCGGAACCAAAACATACGTTTTTGTTGCCTCGTCAAAACGTGAACAGAAGTCTTCGTAGAGAACCCCAGAAATCATGGGCGCCAGCAAGGGAAGAATCTCAAATCCCCTGTTGACGACAATCCGGATCCCCGGGTATGAAGCATGGACCGTTTCGATAAAACTCTTGATCGACGTTCGGATCCCCTTCCCTTTCCCGGGATGCTGCTCACGATACTCAAGAGGTGAATCGAGCGTATCAAAAAAAATTCCGCCGAACCCAGCCATGACATCACGATCGACCTGCCTTAAAAGCGCCTGACGCACAGACTCCTTCCGGATATCAGAGACCCTTGAATTCCAGAAAGAGTTCTTTGACAAGGTGACGCGGGAAAGCTCGCCCGGAATGGCTGAAAGCTCCTTTCCAATCGTGCTTTCAGAATCAATTTCCCCCAGGGAGATATAAGCAAAATAGACGGTTTTCCCAGGCGAGAGCGGCCGATAGGAATCCTGCACAATAGCCCAGTCAATCCGGGAAAGGGGTTGAGGGGACTTTCCGTAATAAACGACAAAGTTTTCTGGCGCGGTTGAGCGCACCGGCGAGACAACCGGAGCGATTTCCCGCTGGCAGGAGGCCATCAGCAGAGCAAGCCCTCCCGCACAAAAAAGTTGGGCAACGAACCATCGCCTACTTGCTGACAAAACGTTCAACCTCCCGACGAATCAGCTTTCCCGAAAGGGATGTCAGCGTCTCCCTGCATCCCAAAAAGCATGACCCCACACCTGATGTCCGAACCGCCCAGAGAACCTTTCCGCTGGAAAGGTCGGTCATCATCCAGGTCATTCCGACAACAGGTTCGCTTTCAAGCTCTGACCGGTATCCATACTCAATGACCGAACCTGAAAGAAGAGTGTCGACTCCCATCGACCTGAGCCTGTCCCTGAGTCCTGGAGGAACATTGATCGCGGATATCCCCGCAGTAACGGGAAACGGAAGTGAATCAGAGGGGATCACTCTCAACTGGTTTTGACGGATCAGGGAAGATGTCAGGATGGTCGTCACCGATTTTCCCGCGTCAGGCGTTGTCGTCAGATTGGAAAATGGCAGAATGAGAACCGACATCGGAGCGCTCAAAACGGGAATATGTCCGGACTGGTTCCCGGAGGTGGAAGAGCACCCCGCCTCTCCAAGGAGCATAAAAAAAGAGATGCCAAGAAAGAATCTCCTGGACAAGACGAATACCCTTCCTAAAACCACAGACTGAACCCCCATACAACCTCCTCGGATGCACCATTGTAAAGAACCGACTGATTGAAGTAATCCCCACTTGCGAAACCTTCAAGATGAGTTGAAAAACGGTAGGAAAGCCCGGCACCACCCTCGTAGGCGGGAGTGTGGGAGTAAATATCCTCATACCCTCCAACCTGCATGTTGAGATTTAGGCGATTATGAATCTGATGCTGAAAAACCAGTGCTGAGAAAAAAAACTGCTGCCTCTCCAGGATAGGAACCAGCGCGGCAACCGCCTGAGACGGACTCATCATGCTCCAGTCCTCATATCCAGACAGCAAATCGAGCTGGGGATCTGTATCAATGACCCAGTCCATCATTCCCATTGTATTGTGAAGCGAACCAAACGGAACCGTTCCATTGTCAAGGGTATAGTCAAAAAGCCAGCTCTCAGCCACAAAAGAGAGACCGGGCAGGGCATTCCATGTGACCTGGGCCATATATCCGCTCTGAAGACCGTCTCTTACGATTGACTGACCGAAATCTCCCCATATCATATTGTCAAATCCCTGAACATCAATGGCAACAGAAGACTTTTGACCGCTGAGATGGATATAGAAACCGGGAGAACCGCCCAGTCTGGTGTCTCCAGCCTCTCCGGTGACCTGCCAGCCGGGAGATGGCGTCCATCTGATCCCAGCATAGGAAAAATCATTTGTCCCCCAGCCCGCCGCCGAGCCCACACCAAGATACTCGGTCCGACCGGCAAAATAATTGATATTGGCATACAGGGGAGTCTCGACCTTGGTATCAAATATATAGGAAGCCCCGTCCTGATATTCGATCATGAAATTCTGGTTTTTGACACTCCAGTCATTCATGTCGTAAAGAGACAGGAGCCCACCGCTCACACGGGGAGCCTGTGTTTCTCCCTGTGAAAAGATATGGGAGTCGAAAGACTCCTCATCGTCCAAAACTCCTATGATCCGATACGAGTCGACAAGATCGTTCCAGATGACCCTGTCTCCAGGATATTGTCTGTACAAGCGCCAGAAAAGCCGCTGGGAAGCCCCGGGATCACCCTCCTTCTGAAGCAGTTCACCTTTGTAGATCAGGAAATCCTTGTCATCAGGATGCGTTGAAAGCCAACGGTCCAGGTAGGCAATCCCCTTCCCCGGTGATCCAAGCCTTGCAAGAAGCTTGGCTGCCCAATAGAACCCTTCCCTGTCTCCTGGAAACAGCTGAAGATACCGAAGCGTTTCCCGATAGGCGGCCCGATGATGCCCCAATGCATTTTCAATCTTGATCCTGTAAAGGAGTCTTTCTTTTTTCTTTTCAGGTTGTTCCGGTGTAGCCTCAACCGAATAGGAGGCGGGCATGGGATATCCGCTTGGGTCGCTCGACCCGGCGTTCACCTTCTTAAGACTTCCGGGAGCTTCATTGATCCGGTTCAGAAGCTTCCAGGACAGCCGGTACATTTTCCTTGCCATCCGGTTGTCGCCCAGTTCACGAAAAGCCTGGCCCATATGATAGAAAACACGATAATCCAGAATACCCGCCTTCGTGGCCCGCTGATAATACCCGATTGCCGACCTGAACTTTCCATGATAGTAGGCATGGTCTCCCAGAAACAGGAGAGCACTGGCATTATCTGGCTGAAGGTTCAGGAGGTGGCGATAATAAACAAGGATCTGACGATTCTCCCCCGCCCATATCCTGTGTTTGAGCAACAGGGCAAAACCTTCCGGATCGGATGGGAGCATATCGACAAGCTCCTTGTCATAGAGAAGGGCGATGGCAGTCTGGTCGGCCTCAATAAACCAGTCAGAGGCCTGAAAGAGAAGAGCACGGTTCGCTGGATAGGCCGAAACGACCTGATTAATGGACTTTTCAGCCATAGCATACTCTTTGTTCCAGATCAGGACACGGGCAAGCTCCAAACTCATCGTGGCAGAAAGTTCAGGATAGCGGCCAAGGACATGGACAAAATGCTGGAGTCCATCCTTATCTTTATGAGAGCTGTCCTGAAAAAGGCCAAAAAGGGCAAACTGGTCGTTTCTGAAGTCCCCTTTGCCGTCTGAACTTGCAAGCCGAAAATAAATCCCCTTCAGGGTCTCAATCTCCCCGGCATCCCGGAAATAAGGAATGGAACGGCGAATCATTGCCCGATTGTCCGTGGCAAGCCCTCTGGCAAGAATCACAGCACCAGCCATCTTTTCTTTTCCCTGGTCAAGGTCGTTGCCGGCCAGATCGGAACGAAGGACGTCCAGGTCAGGGTTCAGGGATATGGCCTGTTTCAAGAGTGCCCCTTTAAGGGGAAGGTTCTTGTGGTTTTCTGCATTTTGCCATGCCAGCCTCAAGTCAGGCAGCGAAGGGCCGGGGGGTTGTCCAAGCCAGGTCAGAAGGTCTTTCTGTGCCTCCCCGTCCAGATGGTATCGAAGATCAAGATCGAGGAGGCGGACATGAAAGAGCTCCTCTGGAAGAGGCAGGTTGATCTGCCTCTTCTGCATCAGCATCCGCGTTCGCTCATACCACCCCATCTTGTCCGACAACCAGACCGCATCCTCCCAGTTTTCCTTGTTTTTTGGATCCCTGTCCACAAGATTTTCAAAAATTGAAAGGGCATATCCATCGTATTTCTTCTTCAGAAAATACCAGGCAGCTGATGCCAGAACCCCGTTATCGGCAATATCAACAGCAGACTGACGGTAAAGAAGGTATGCATCCACCGGACGATTCAGGTGAAAAAGGGACCTGATAGCCGGCATCAGGGCTTTATCAACTCCGGAATGAAGCGATTTCAGGCGGTCCATCATTCTGATCGCCTCGGCATATCGGCCCCTTCTATAAGCAAGATTCATCCGGAGCTGAAGATAGTCAATCCTTTTTGGAAATTTTTTGGTCAGCCTCCTGAGGGTCCTTGCGGTATCCCCGATATTGCCCGTCTGGGAGTCATAAATCAGAATCGTCTTCCAGTAATCCATATCCCTGGCGTGGCTATCGGCAAGCCGGTGAAGGATTTCAAGTGCTGACCCGGGAAGGTCCATCAGGTCATAGGATTTTGCAAGATTGACCATGTCCCCGAGAGGAAGCTTTTTCTTCTGAAGCAGAATATGAAGCTGGACTGCAGCCTTGCCGGGCTGGTATTGATCAAGGTACAGCCTGGCAAGTTCCAGGCGATCCCGATATTCACCCGGATTCTCTTCGACAAGACGTTCGAGATATCTGGTGGCTTTTTTCGGATAGCCCTGAAGGGCAGAAACCCTCGCCGCATCTCTGAGTGCCCATACCGGAGGCTTTTGCGCCATCAGGGCAGGCTTCAAAAGTTGTGAGGCATAGTCATAGTTCCCCGATCTGATCGCAAGCCCAACATATTCAGCCCGGGTTGGGATCAGAAAAAGAGAAAAGGCATAGAAGAGAGTTGCTGTCAGAAGAATCCATACCGATCGAATGTTCAGCGAATCAACCCTGCACTAGTCAAGCATGAAAAAGCTCCATGGCCGGATGCTATCATGAGCAACAGAAAATGAAATACTAAAATCCGCGCTCCACCGAAATCACCAGCATTGTGATCAGCGCATCCATCTACTGACTTTCCTGCCGATCAAAATACGTGCAAATTCGCACACATTTTTTCAAAAGACAACCGAAAATAACAAACCAAATCGTTAAATAATATCACAAAAAATAAACTGGCACAAAAAATGCTTCCTACCTGACAATCAATTTCTTCATCTGAAGCTCAACAGACAGTTACCACCGACAGGATAAAAAGATCCCAAAACATATTACGGAGACTCTCATGACCTTAAATGAAGACATCATCACATCAGCACTGATGCTCATTGCCCCATGGCCTCTCCTGGGCGTGGGAACACTTCTCGGCATCAGGGCCAACAATCACAAGTCCCTGATCAAAAAAGCATCTTTGGCCTCTGCCATATTTGCACTCGTGACATCGCTTCTCGCAGCCCTGTCCTACACCATGACGAACCATGCTCCGGCAACATTTCTCTCAATCGGTCTTCCGGGGAATATGGGCAATTTTTCAATTGACACATCCGTGACCCCACTGACAATCATCATGCTTGTTCTGGTCGCATTTGTCGGAACGATTGTTTCCCGATATTCGTTCAGATACATGGACGGTGACCGGAATGAGGGAGTTTTCCACCGATGGCTTTCCCTGACACTGGGATCCTTTTTTACGCTGATCGCAGTCGGAAACATCTGGGCGTTTTTGGTGTCCTGGGTTGCGACAAGCCTGTTTTTACACAATCTTCTGACCTTTTACAAGGAAAGACCTATTGCCCTCATGGCGGCCGGGAAAAAATATCTTTTCAGTCGCATCTCGGACCTGACGCTTCTGATCGCGTTCATACTGATCGTTCAAACCATCCATGCAACGGAGTTCTCGGCCATCAAAATCGCCCTTCTTAACCTGCAGGGGCCCTTGCCCGGATCCTTGATTGCAGCGGGATACCTGATCGTCGCAAGCGCTATTTTCAAAAGCGCACAGTTTCCTTTTCACGGATGGCTGATTCAGGTCATGGAGGCACCGACACCCGTTTCAGCACTTCTCCATGCCGGAATTATCTACACAGGTGCATTTCTATTGCTTCGGATGAGCCCCTTGCTCTCCGTCGTCAGTGGAGGAAGAGACCTGCTGATTGTTTTTGGAGCGCTCACAATTCTCACAACGTCGCTCATGATGCTGACAGAAACCAACATCAAGGAATCTCTTGCCTATTCCACCTCAGCACAGATGGGTTTCATGCTGATGGAGTGCGGAATGGGGCTTTACAGCCTGGCAGTCATCCACATTCTCGGCCACTCCGTATACAAGGCCCATGCATTCCTGTCATCAGGCAGCGTGGTCGACCACTTCAGGACACCGTCACTCAAGCCAGAAGACACACGCCCGTCCGGACTGGAATTCATCCCGGGGCTCTTATTCGGGATTACCATGACACTAGTCATCGCCAAAGCTTTCGGGATGAGTTTCCGGGAACAGCCGGCACTTCTGACGATCGGAACCATTCTCTCCGTTGCCGTCAGTCAGCTGATGCTCCCCGCCATGAGAAGCAAACATCCCGGAAAGGGAATCCTGATTCTCTGGATTGCCGGAATAAGCACACTTGTCCTCTCCGGATATTTTGGCCTTCACCAGATTTTCAGCCAAATGCTTGGAAAAAGCCTTCCCAGCCCCAGGTTTCCGGAAGACACGCTGGAAGTTGTCCTGGGCTTCATGGTGTCCGCCACATTTCTCTTGATCTATATCCTGCAGGCCAGACTTGCCTCTCTTGGAGCCAGCCCCTTCTGGAATGCGATGTATGTGCATCTTTATAACGGACTGTATGTCGACATTGTTATCAACAGGCTGGTTCGCCGGCTTGGGTTTGAAAAATCGTCAAATGCCGCTGATGCCCCTGCACTCAATCATACAGAGGAGATCCTATGAACACTCAGGACAAGGAATATGACCTCAACCAAAAAATAGAGCTGGCCTGCCAGAAGGTTTCTCCATTGTGGCCTCTTAAAAATTTTGTAGCCGTCAATCCTTACTTTGGATTGAGGCATCTGCCCTTCGGAAAAGCCGGAGAGATCCTTCGAAAACTCACCGGAACAGGCCTTTTCATGCCCAGGGAATACTACCTTGAACAAATAAGAAAAGGAGAGATCTCCGATCAAAATCTGGAGAAAGCATTGTCCGAAATGAACCTTTCCCGGGATCTCCAGAAATTCAGGCAGCAAATAAAAGCTGTCCCTGAAGAAAAGATAAAACCGGTATCACTTCTGAGCGATATTCTCTCGGAGCTCGAAAAACAGGACTGGTCCGGATTTATTACGGAGCGCATCAGCCATTACTGCGCTTCCTATTTCGATGAAGGACAGGCTCTGTGGAAAAGCCCCTTTGCCCAAAAGTCACTTTACAGCGGCTGGATTCTCTTTTCCAGGTTCGATAAGAGTCCATGGCTGATGGGTCTTGGAAAAACCACCGCATGGATTGACAGCCTCCCGGATCATCCGGAAGACTGTATCAGATGGGCCCTGGAGGAACTTCATGTTCCTCCAGCGGCCGTTGATCACTACCTGCACAGAGCCATTCTCAGCATTTCGGGCTGGGCGTCATGGGCGCGTTATCTGGGATGGCAGGCAGAACTCAGAAAGGAGCAGGATGATTCCCTCAGATCCCTTCTTGCAATCAGGGTCGCCTGGGACGCAATTGTCTTCAAGATCAAAATGTCCCAGGAGCTTGCCATCCGCTGGAAGTCTGCCCTTGAGGATTATCTCCCCGGGGCTCCTCTTCCTGAGCAGAAATTTGAAGCCGTGCTCCATAGAGCGCTTGAACTGGGCTACCAGCAACGTTTGACCAAAAGCATTCGATCCCCAAAAGCGTCGGATGACAAGGAGACTCGACCGGACTTACAGGCTATTTTCTGCATTGATGTTCGTTCAGAAATTTTCAGGAGAGCGCTTGAACAAGTTGTCCCAACGGCAGAAACACTGGGATTTGCCGGATTTTTTGGAGTTTTGGTCGAATACCTCCCGTTCGGAGCGAACAAAGCAAAAAACCATCTTCCAATCCTTTTCAACCCATCTTACCGGATCAGGGAGTTTCCGGAGGGGAGCTCAGGCGAAGAGGTCGAAAAACTTCTCCATAAACGCCGTCTAAGAGCTGGCGCCTCAGATATCTGGAAAACATTCAAGACTTCTGCGTCATCCTGCTTTTCTTTCGTCGAGTCCATGGGACTGTTGTCCGCGGCGAAGCTTGTCGGGAATACGATGGGCTGGAGTCGACCCGTCTCCCATCCAGCAAAAAAAGGTTTAAAAGAGAATGAATTCAAACGAATGTCCCCCGTTCTGGGCAAACTTCAGGAATTTTCTGACGACGAAAATGGTCCTGAAACAGGAATTCCGGAATCCGACAGGGCCAACGTTGCCGAATTCATTCTCAGAAATATGGGACTCACCCGAAATTTCTCCCCGCTGGTTCTATTGGTAGGGCATGGAAGCACAACATCCAACAACCCCCAGGCAACCGGGCTTGATTGCGGAGCATGCGCCGGACAGACAGGAGAAGCCAGTGCCAGAATCGCCTCTTCCTTGTTGAATGATCCCTACACCCGGAAGAAACTTTCCGAGGAAAAGTCCATCACGATTCCCGATGACACATTTTTCCTTCCGGCGCTTCATGATACGACAACAGATGATGTTACTCTCTTTGACACCAGCATTCTCCCGGAATCCCGGAAAGAGGATCTTGTCCGCCTTGAAAACTGGCTTTTTCAGGCAGCCCAGGTCAGCAGACTTGAAAGAGCAACGCTTCTTGGAATCAAAGAGCTTTCCCCTGAAAAAATTTCGGAGGACCTCATCCGGCGATCCAGGGACTGGTCGGAGGTCAGACCCGAGTGGGGTCTTGCCGGAAACGCGGCTTTCATTGCAGCCCCCAGAAACAGGACGACAGGCGTCGGGCTTGCGGGAAGAACCTTTCTGCACAATTACACATGGCGAGACGACAAAGACTTCAAAACCCTCGAACTCATCATGAGCGCTCCAATGATCGTGGCAAACTGGATCAACATGCAATACTACGGATCAATGGTCGACAATCAATTGTTCGGAAGCGGAAACAAGGTTCTGCATAATGTTGTCGGAGGATCCATCGGAGTTCTTGAGGGCAATGGAGGAGACCTGCGTACAGGCCTTGCCATGCAGTCGCTTCATAACGGCGAGGAATGGATTCACGAACCCATTCGGCTTAATGTCATCATTGAAGCACCAAAGACTCCAATTGATGAGATCATTCAAAAACATGCTGTCGTCAGGGAGCTCATAGAAAATGAATGGCTCTATCTCTTCAACATGGATGACGATGGCAGGATTCATCAGAGACGGTCCAATGGCCAATGGGTCGAAGGGGACTAAATCTTGAAGGATCCATTCAACGATATGTGTTTCATCTTGTAATCATGCTGAAAGACTATGTCTGCCGGCTGGAACCAGGGCTCAAACATGTTGAAGTTTCTGGAAAAAAGTCCGGATGCGCTTACTTTCTCTACAATTGGGCCATGGAACTGAATCCAAGATCCTCCGATTCAAAAGAGAGCGGGAATGAAGCCGGCGTCTGTTCTCCACATGTCTGGCTTGAATTTTACGCGGGAACCAACGTTTGTTCCGGACATTGCGGAAGTCGTCAAAACGGTTAGACCACGACCGGACAAGACGTTGCATCCGTTCTGGACAAGAGCGCAAAAAACCGAAGTGGAGCCATTTTTAAACTGGCATTGCTCTATGAAAAGATTTCCAGAAAACAAAATGACTTTTTTAAGGGTCCGACCCGGTTGATGAAGTGCTTTGGAAGCCTGTGCTTCAAGGATCTGGGATATTCCGAAATGAACGCCTCGGGAAAAGGCAACAACATCCCTGCTGTTGGAGGATTCGAGGCAGTCTCATGGGTTGGGAGCACTCATCTGTCCAATACCTCATGATCGGGATATTCTGGTGCAAACACGATCAGGCGTTTCGCTTTTATGAAACAGGATGCATCCGGGGTGTACCGGAGGTAACTCTGGGAAGATGCCCCTCAACAAACGGAATCGACGAAATCCCCATGGGTGATCCTGGGAGTCCCGCTACAACCGTTCTCCGGTTGAGATGCGGGAAGGTGTCAAAAAATCTGTTTCGAAAGAAAACAGGTGACCTCTTCTCCCTGAATGTCCGCCGTTAAAACTGATCCGCGGAAAAGGAAGCTCAAATGAGCAAAAACAGAAAAACTCCAGAAGACCCAAGTGAATTGTGCGTTATTCCCCTGCCCAACTTCCCCCTTCCCCAGAAAGAACAATCACTTCCAGTCGGAATTTGCATATTCAACAACCAAAGGGACGTCATTTTCAAAACACCACTTTTTGAAAGCATGCTCAATGGCTTAAGAGTGGAAAAAAAAGGATCTCCATTGCTTTCAAGCGAGATTTCTTCCCATGTCTTCTCAGAAAAGAAGACACATGAAACAATCCTGCGCTATAAGACCAAAGATCCTGACGGACTGCCACATACGATCCTCTGCCGAATCTTTCCCATGGAAAATTCTCAAGGATCCACTCTTGTCCATATTCAGGACATGACCGACATAGAAACGCAGTCAAGGGAGAGTCTCGCAATCAGCCGATACCAGGAGATCCTGGGAAAGATCGCACATCTTGCTGTCAGCGGAGCTTCTCTCAAAGATGTCGCTGACTTTACTTCCCGGGAAACAGCCCGGGCATTGAATGTCGAATTCTGCAAAATTTTGATTCCAGGCGACTCTGACCCGCTCCTGCACCTCCTTGCCGGGGTCGGGTGGGATGCCGAATTTGTCGGAAGCTATGTCCAGGAGGGTGGGGTTCACTCACAAGCTGGTTTTGCCATCCGTGAGAGAAAACCGGTCATCGTCCGGGACATGGTGACAGAAAAAAGGTTTTCTCCGTCGCTCCTTCTCTCAAGACATGGAGTCCGCTCAGGGGTCAGTGTCCCGATGATGTTTCAGGGACAGGTGCTTGGTGCCATGAGCGTCCATACCATTTCGGTTCGACAATTCGACTCCCGTGAAATCGACTTTCTTGAGACAGTGGCCAATACATTCGCAACCATACTTGACCGCTGGAAAAGGGAAGAAACACAACTCTCCCTCTACAAGAGACTTTTTGCCCAAATTCAGGACGGGGTCATCCTGACCGACAAAAACGGCATTATTCTCGAATGGAATCCGGCAATGGAGAAAATGTCAGGATGGTCACGAGAAGAAACAATCGGAAAAACTCCGGCATTGCTCTCCTCGGGCCGCCAAGGACCGGATTTTTACAACCTGTTATGGCAGACACTTCTTTCCGGCAACTCTTTTGTCGGAAGATTCATCAACAGGCATAAAGACCAGACAGAATTTCTTGTCTGGGAGAATATCAGTCCGGTTATGGATCCCGACAACACAATCCGTTACTTTCTCTCCATTCTGACCGACCTTTCAGAAAGAGAAAAGCTTCTGGAAGCGCTCAGACAAACGGAGCAGATCAAGCTTGTCGGCCAGCTTTCCGGCGGCCTTCTTCACGAAATCAGAAATCCGCTTATTGGAATGGGCAGTCTCGCAGATCATATCGGAGCATCGAAAAAGCTCCCCGAAGATCTGCGTCGACAAGTTCAGCTGATTGCGGGAGAAGCTCGAAGGATAGATGATCTTCTGGAGTCCCATCTTTCTGTCATGAGGCCAAAATCATTCGATTTTCAGCTTCTGAACCTGGTGGATCTGGTAGAAGACGCCCATTCTCTTCTCGCCCAGGCATTTCGGAAGGCAAAAGTCCAGTTTATCCTGACCCACGAAAGTCCAATCAAGGAAATCGAAGGAGCTCGGGGTCCGCTTCAGCAGGTTTTTTTAAACCTGATGATGAATGCCCTCGATGCGATGCCAGATGGAGGAACCATGACCGTTGACATCGACCTCCATCCTCATCAAAACAGAAAGGGCATCAACATCACAATACGGGACTCGGGAAAAGGGATTCCGGAACATATTCTCAAAAGGCTGCATGAACCGTTCTTCACCTATGGGAAGGCAAAGGGCGTAGGACTTGGGCTCTCCATTACAAGAGATATTCTTGACAGACACCAGGGACAGGTCTCCATTGAAAGTCCTGCAGGACAAGGGGTTCTGGCAACCGTATGGCTGCCGGTCAAACAGGAGGACAAATGATCGCAAATGTTTTGCTTGTCGAAGATGAGCCATCGATTCGGGAAGCGTTTTCCATAAAACTCTCCGAAAAAGGATATCTCGTTCAGACAGCCCGAAATGGAGAAGAAGGGATCAGCCTGATCAAAAAATTTAATCCGGACATTCTCATTCTTGATATGGTCATGGCCGGAATGTCTGGAATGGATGTATTAAAGGAGGTCAGGTCCCAGGATGCGGATATCCCTGTTATCGTCCTCACCGCACGAGGAACGGTCAGGGATGCTGTTGAGGCCATGCGCCTTGGTGCCTTTGACTTTGTTACAAAAAGCATCGATATGGATGAACTGCTGCTCTCAATGGCCAACGCAACCCGATTCCTTTCTCTCTCGAGGGAAGCCAGGTACTGGACGGGCAAAGAGTTTGAGCGGTATTCCCTGGAACATATGGTTGCCGAGAGTGACTCAAGCCTCCGGCTCAAAAAACAGGTTCGGGATCTGGCAGGCAATGATCAGGTCACAGTGCTCCTCCAGGGTGAAACAGGCAGTGGCAAGGAGTATGTCTCAAAGGTACTTCATTATAACGGTCCACTGGGGAACAGACCTTTTATAGAGGTCGATTGCCCGGCAATACCTTCGGAACTTTTTGAAAGCGAGCTGTTTGGTTATGAAAAAGGATCTTTTACCGGAGCCTCCGGAAAAAAGGTTGGATTGATTGAGCTTGCAGATGGAGGAACGGTTCTTCTTGATGAAATAGGAGATCTTCCCCTGCCCCTTCAAGCCAAGTTACTCAGGGTGATCGAAGAGCGAACAATCAGAAGGGTGGGTGGTGGAGCGCAATTTCCCGTGAATGTCCGATTTATGGCAGCAACACATCGGGATCTCCGTCAGGCCGTGAAGAATGGGACATTCAGGGAAGATCTTTTCTATCGCCTGAATGTAGTCGTTCTATCGATTCCCCCACTGAGAGAGAGAAGAAAGGACATCATCCCGATTTCCGAAAAATTCCTGTATAAATCGGCACAGATTTTCAGAAAGAAAATTCACCAAATCTCCCCATCAGCAAAACAGCTTCTCATCAACTACGATTTTCCCGGAAACATCAGGGAGTTATCGAATCTGATCGAACGGGCCGTGCTCTATTGCTCGGGAAACCAGCTTGAATGCGAACATTTTCCTGCCGAGATTCAATCGCGGAAACACCTCTCCAACGGAAAAATGCTGGAACAACATTCAGACCATCAGGAATTATCCATTCCGTTCAGGCTGGGACAGGATTCGCTAGACAGCCATGAACAGGAACTTATCTCCAGAATCATGGCACATTCTCATGGAAAAAAGGTACTCGCAGCAAAACTTCTGGGGATAAGCAGATGGGCACTCGAAAGAAGAATCAAGGCGGAAAAATGAAAAAGGGGACCGGGAGTTACCTTCCCGATCCCCTCCATTATAAGAAAGAAACGATCAATAGGCCTTGCTGAAGCCTGCTTCATCGCCATAGTTCCAAAGTTTCTGAGCGGCGGACCACTTCCACTTCTTTGTCAGATTTGAAAGGAAAACATCAACATCTGCATCGGTCACAGGACCCTTTGCCATGAAACGGCAACGATACCAGTTAACCATCATCAGGTCAGGGCTGACATATCCTGGCCAGACCTTTGTTCCCCTGTTTGAAATGAACTCGATCTTGAAGGCGCCGTAATCATCAAAAGCAGGAATTCCGTCTTCAGTAATAATATAGACATCAACACCAACAAGTGTAATCGGCTTGGCAGGTCTTTTTGCCCTTCTGGAAGTGGCTTCTGTAAGCATTTTTAGTTCTCCTTTTTCTGATAGGATTAAACGGTTTCCATCGCCTTGATGATGGCATCGGCATATTCATCGGTAGACGCCGTCCCGCCTGCATCGTAAGTCAAATGTTTTGCTTCGGCCAAAACCTTGTCCACACCTTTTTCAATACGGGTGGCGGCTTCATGCTCATTCAACCACTTCAACATCATCACACCAGAAAGAAGAACTGCAGAAGGATTCACTTTTTTCATGCCGGCATACTTTGGAGCGGAACCGTGAACAGCTTCAAAGATTGCGCAGTTATCGCCAATATTGGCACCAGGGGCGAAACCAAGACCACCGACCAATCCAGCACAAAGATCCGAGAGGATATCTCCGTAGAGATTAGGAAGAACCAGACAGTCAAACTGACCTGGATTGCGAACAAGCTGCATGGAACAGTTATCGACGATGATGTCTTCGGCGATAATCTCCGGGTATTTCTTTGCAACTTCACGGAAGGCTTCCAGAAAGAGACCATCGGTCATCTTCATGATGTTAGCCTTGTGAACGCACTGAATCTTCTTCCTGTTATTCGCCTTCGCCCATTTAAAAGCAAACTCGGCAATACGAACGGATCCCGGCCAGGTGATAACCTTAAGGCACTGGGCAACTTCGTCTGAAACCATATGCTCGATGGCAGCATAAGAGTCTTCCGTATTTTCCCTGAAGCTCAGGATATCGATTTTGTCCCAGGGACGCTTCAAGACAGGGATCAATTTGGCAGGGCGAACGTTTGCATAAAGGTCGAACATCTTTCTGAGGGTCACATTGGCGCTCTTATGGCCTGTGCCGACAGGTGTTGTCGTTGGTCCCTTGATGGCAAGCTTGTTTTTTGCGATTGATTTGATCGTTTTTTCCGGTAAAAGCGTGCCATGTTCCTTAAGGCAATCGAGACCGATCTCTTCATATTCCCATGTGATGTCAACACCACTATGGTCAATGACTCTTCTTACCGCCTCACAGATTTCCGGTCCGGTACCCTCTCCAGGCAACATCGTAATGACATGCTTTTTCATTAATAAAATCCTCCAGGATGCACCAATGTTCAGTCCTCTTTCCTCCCCATTGAAGAAAGAGTTGTTCCAAGCTAATAGCAACAACCATACCAGTTTCCATATTCCTTTTTTAATATATTCTTAGCGTTTTATATCATTGAGCATTACTGGAATACGTGCGAAAAATAGGTGTGATTTCGCACGTATTCCTAACCAAGAGCACAACAGTTAAAAACAGGAGAAGAATAAAAAGAAAATCAAAAAAACAGGGGTCCCCGGTTGGGCATTGACAACTCTTTTTTTACTGCCTAATATAATTCATGTATCATGCATCTTTTAGAGACAGGGAATACATCAGGAATGGATTGTTCAACGAAGAAAATTCCAACAAGGAGGAAAGATGGCTATCAACACGGATCTCATCAAAAAAAGCGCACAACTGATCGCACCACTCGGCAGCACCGTCACGGAATACTTCTACAACACAATGTTTACAGAGCATCCTGAAGTCAGAAAAATGTTTCCTGCAGAAATGGGAGTACAGGCCCAAAGACTTTTCGATTCTATCGTATATATCACTTCGAATATCGACAAGCCGGACGCACTTGTCCCCTATCTCCAGAGACTTGGAACCGGTCACATCAAGTTTGATACAAGACCGGAGCATTATCCGATCGTAGGAAACAGTCTGATGAAAACATTGGCACATTTTGCGGGCCCGGCCTGGACAAAAGAAATGGCCGAGGCATGGAGTGAGGCTTATAACCTCGCAGCATCTGTCATGATCGAAGCAGCATCCAAAGCCATGGATCCAGAACGTTATCAGCCTATTTCAGCCAAATAGTCCCTCTCCTCAAAAAACAAAAAGGCCTTGGGCAAATAGACGCCCTTGGCCTTTTTTTATAACCACACTGGAACTTTCCACAGAAGAAACCCTTGAAAGAGCCAACCCCTGCTTGGTCAAATAAAATGACCCGCTCGACTAAACCTTGGGTGATTTCTCTGACTCTACCTTGGCTGCCTCCGGCTCATCTTTGTAAGCTCTTCTGTGGAAAGTTCAGA
>JAKAYF010000029.1 GCA_021816465.1 Nitrospirota bacterium | reverse complement strand
GATTTCTGCTATCTCAGGGAACGACTGAAAAAGCAGGAAGAAGAAAAACAAAACCGCCCGCTTGACCCCCTCTTGCCCTGCGGGCTAAGAAGGGGAATGCCCGGGCAGATGTTCAAAGGAAAAATAGGGGATATCCGCACATTCGCCGGCATGTTCCACTGTGATAGCAGAAATCTGCCCTTTTTTGTCGAGGTCAATCATTGTGTTTTCGTCCAGATCCCGTGTATCGGACAGTTCCGCTTCCCTGAATTCGATATAAAGAGTGTCCGTATCTTTGAAGTATTTGACTTTCACGGCTCAAACCTCCGGTAGAAAAAGGCATCATTTCAGGAATTTAAGCCTTAAGGGGTTCCCCACTTTTTGCGGATTCTTCATCAAGGACTCTGAATCCATACATTTTGGCCGCTTGTATCAATCGACGATCGAAAGAACAGAATATGACAGAGTAATCAGACAATTGGGATCTGAACGCAATGGCCGCATGAAGATGGATCGAATCCATTGCTCTCAGAGGTAGTGTAGGAGAAAGGACGTATTGGGCAGCTTCCAGAGGGTCAATACGAACCACAGCAAGCCTTCCAAACCAAAGCTGGTTGAGCTTCGGGAGGATCTGCGAAACGTGGTTCCAACCGATTTCTCCACTACGGACCTTTTGGGAGAACGCCGAAACAACCTCCGTGTAAGCGATTTCGGATGTTGCGAGAATATTGGCCTCCTGAGCCCACTGGCGCACATTTTGATAGTGGGGCTCAGGAGGCATAAAATTTGACTATGGCACTGGAATCAAGTTATAGGGCTGTCGCCACGGTCTTCGCTTATGATTTCGGAGAGACTTTTTCCAGGAATTTCCAGTTCGAGAAATTCAAGTTTTGACGAAGGATTTTCGGGCCATCGAATGGGGGAGTGAATGATCCGTCCCCACTCCTTAACATCTTCTGGAATTGTCGTTTCTGTTTTCATCATTGAGTCCCTTTCGTTTATAAAAAAATGATCGTTGGAAACGGTCTATCAAATAGTTTAACAATTGACATCCATCGAGACTGCACCGTTCACCAGCACGTCCCTGCGGTATTTAGGACACCATACGACATGGTATTTACAGGAAAGCACCACGTTGTTGTTCGATTTGTAGTTGACCTTATGTTCTGACATGAGCATCTTACTCAAGATCCACTTCAGATAATCAACCGCCGCTCACCCCATGGATGAATCAAGGGGCTTGCGCTGCAGATTCGGTCACGATCCCTGTTCCTTACGCCAACGGTTGCCATCCCTTATCGAGGAGGTCAGGTCGAAGCCGAAATAGACAGGGGCACTTTTATCCTCCGGAAAGAGGCCTGAAAGAATAACTCCTTCCAAAGCCCTGGATAGATATCGCCGAGAAGCCACCATCCGTAAGAAGAACCAGCGGTCGGAAAAATCTGCCCAGAAACCTGGAAAAATGAGTTTTGATCCCGCTCACTGACCTCCGTTTTTAAAACATCCGCAAAACCCGGTCGGGTCACTTTCGCCGGAAAACCAAATGATGATCTTTCTCCGGGAACATTGAACAGCATCATGAAGTAATCTGGCTTAAAATCGAAGAAATAAGAGGTCAAGATGCGTTACGCTGTTGTCATCGAAAAATCGAAATCGAATTATTCTGCCTATGTTCCTGATTTGCCCGGCTGTATTGCCACCGGATCCACGATTGAAGAGACGGAAGATTCGATCCGAGAAGCGATCGCTTTTCACCTGGAAGGAATGAGGGAAGATCAGCAATCCATTCCAGAACCAACCAGTCTTGTCGAATATGTGTCCATCTGACCGTCAATGATCATCTCGATTCCGTTTTATCAGTACTCAAGGCAGAATACCCCCTCTTAGGCGTTCTTTGCCAAGAGGGGGATGAATGCCTCTTGACGTTTTGTGCAATTTCGTTAACTCATGCACAGCATGAGAAAAACATTCAAGTATCGGCTGTATCCGACCAGTACACAGGAAACGCTTCTGAATCGGCAGATGGACGAGTGCCGCTGGCTCTACAACCATTTTCTGGAGCATCGGAGAGATGCGTGGGACTGGTACCGGTGCCGGTTTGTCCCTGTATGCCCAGATCGGGACACTTCCGTCCCTGAAAAAGATCCGACCTTCTCTTGAGACGGTCTATTCCCAAACGCTCCAGAACGTGGCGGTTCGCATCGATCTGGCGTTCCAGGCGTTTTTTCGCCGGGTCAAAAACGGTGAAGATCCCGGCTATCCCCGATTCAAGGGAAAGGGGCAGTACTCTTCCCTGACCTTTCCCCAGTGGAATAGCGGATGTGATCTGACGGGAAAGGGACTCTCGAAGATCGGGACCGTTCCCGTCGTTCGCCATCGCCCGGTCGAAGGAATATAATGAAATCAGACATTCCCAGACGATCATTTTTGTCCTTGATCTCCATCATTACCCTGGAGATCGTTCCTGATAGCTATTTCCTGGCAGAAGACGGTTCAGGATATGGGTCAATCTTAATTGAATAGGGCGAAATGGTATCGGTGCGAATCCCATTTTCTCTGTGTATACGGGGTCCTGTCCTGTTGAGAGAACCCATTCAAGAAGAGTTTTTATATCTCTCATGGTTTCTCCTGGGAGGTTCTTGTTCACCATCCAGAATTCAAAGTTGGCATCCGGATACACGTTTTTGCCATGAAAGTGATAAACAATGGAACGGTTAAAATCTTGCGGAAAAGTTGGATCTTGTAGCGCTGCCCGGCCTGCTGCCTGGATCGTCTTGATTGATCCCACCACAAAGTTCCCATCCCGATTTTTGAGAGCCGCCGACTTCAGATGATATTCATGAACCCATCCCAGTCCTGCATATCCGATAGCTCCCGGGGCTGTCATTACTGCAGCGACTAGCGAATCAGATCCATTGTATCCTGATCCGACAGGCCAAGATGGCAACATATCCCTACCAATACTTTGATGCCACTCTGACGATGTTTGATTGAGATAATCAGTAAATACAAAGGTAGCACCAGATGAGTCGGCGCGATGGATCACCTTGATCCGACGATGGGGGAGTGTTACACCATGATTCATAGCCACTATGGCCGGATCATCCCAGTATCTGATTTTTCCAAGATAAATTTTCGCTAGCGTTGGGCCGTCCATCTTTAGCCGGACGGTCTTGTTCAGTTCAGGAATATTGTAAATGACTTCAGCATCTTCAAAAGCAACCGGGATCGACACCAGGTTAGAAAAACGGGCTCGCAAATCTCTTGTTAAATAGGTGTCAGATGCTCCGATCATGATGTTCCCATTTGCCGCATTCATAATTCCAAATCCTGACCCGGTCGATAGTACCGAGATATGTACATGAGGGTGCTTCTTCATATACTCCTGCGACCATACCTGCTCTAAAGGAAATAGTGTCGATGAGCCAGAAATCATGAGATCCGCTGCCAAACTCTCCCGGATTCCAGTCTCACTCCAACCCAAGAAAAAAAGCAGCCCAAGACATATTCCAATCTTCAATCTGCTCTTGCACTTGTTATACGGAAGCATTAGATTCCTCCTCTTACACAATCGATTCCCGTTTATACATTTACAGATCAAAGATATGTCCATTGACACCATCCCCTTCGTGAACGAAAGGGAGTTCTTCCTGCCAAATCCCCTTATTGGAGACGGGAAGGGATCGACGGGACTGAAAGGTCAGGCCGCCGACTCGGAGTTTCTGGCATCCGAACAGGCGCTGTGGCCTTGTCCAGCCCTGAGATGAGGATTGAGCAGTTCAGTCCGGACTTCTGCCGGACCGTCTCCCCGGGAAGAGCGGGACAGGTTCCGGATCTTCAGATCCTCGAGGAAGACGATTTTCTGTGTTTTGTGATCGCCGTCGAGATCTTCTTGTGGCTCCTCGCCATGCGGAGCTTCTGTTTCTGGAAGTTCTTGCTCCTGGAACCCGGTATTTCAGGGAGCGATTCCATTGCTCCCAGTGAAGCCGTTCTCCGGCTCGTTTCATGGCCAGAAGCATCCATTTATATACCGTTTAATCGCTCTGGATCAATAAATCAGCTGATTTCGGTTCATCATTGATCCAAGTTGGAAAGAGCTGACTTCCAATGACAGATGCAGCAGTCTTAAGGCACAAGGCAGACATCCTGAAGCAACTCTTTCCCATCTCCTGGAATGTTCCTTTAGAAAAAGTAGAACCAAGACATCATCGCCCGCTGGTCTGCTGCCGTTATCCCAGTGGTATAGAGCGTATTGTAACTTCCAACTTCAAAGGAAACGCGAACTGCCGGAGTAAGATCGTGAGAAAGATTGATAAATGTGTAGGTATTTCGTGACCAAGGGGCGATGTATTTGTACAATCCATTGCTTGAAATCCCGCCACCCAGGGTTTTTGGGCCTACAGAATTTGCGAGAGACTGTATGTTTGTCCCAACGTCTCCTGCAAATCCAATAGAAATCCATGTTTTGGCCTGGTCTGGAAAGTAGTACTGAAGATTCAGGTAAAAGGTTTCGAGATCCAGAGGGACAAACTCATCTCCCTGGAGGATGCCATTGCCGGCAGGAATTACTCCTGCACTGGGAATACCGGTGGCTCCTGCCGTGCCGGCATAAGACCCCAAGCCAAAGGTGAGGTTGGGGAAGAGCCAGGCATCACCTTGTCCATAAGTGAATTCTGCTGCCAGGGTCAGATTGTTGCCAGGATTATCGTTCTGAATCGGAATAATGGGAAGGAGTAAATCCAATGCATAGGCCGATGTGAATTTATTGAACGTTTGTGTGCCTGCTCCGGCTGACGGAATGAATGAACCATTATAGTTTGTCTGAACATCTGAAAATCCCACTGAAAGCGGGGACGGCCCTTTTGCACTGTTACCCAGCGTATCTTCTCCCATCCAGTTTGTGTTGACCCACTTGATTCCTTCCACAAAAGCAGGGAATCCAAAGCTTTCAGATGGCGGCATCATAACAGCGGCTGCTATTTCTGACTTGTTCCCCCCTGAAAAATGAAAAATCCGATAGTAGCGCACCTGAGGAAACCATGCCGTGGGGGAACCGGGACCCGAGACAATTTGCAGGGAGTTGTACATGTAGTATGGTCTCCATCCGAATAGAGACCAATATTGTCCAATAAGAAGATTGCCCCAGTTCTGGCTGCTGATATCCATAAAAGCCAGTCGGATCCGAGGTACGGGAAATTGGAACAATCCTGGTCCGGAATTGGTGCCACATGGGGGGGATCCTCCGTATTGGCATTCGCCAGGAGTATTCAAAAAATCCATTTCAAGAAGGCTTCGGACCTTGTACCCATTATAATTGGGGGAAGAAATCGCAAATCCAAGTCTGGAGTTGTTGGCATCAAACCCAAATGAGGGGTGATCTACGGTTTGACCAAGGCTGGGATTGGTTGTTGGGGGAATTGTGTTTGTTTCTACCGTTTGGGAATTTGCTGCCCCTGAGTTAAATGGCCAATTGTTAAATGAATTCGTCGAGTCCCAAACGGCATCAAGTTCGATAAATCCATAGACCATGATGAGCCATTTGCTTACCATCCGGGCATACCCCGGAGGCGGTGCATCAGGGATTAGGTTCAGAAAAGATCGATGTACTTCTGATTTGAATGGAGTGTCGTCCTGATTGTTGGAGTTTGATGGTCCCTGCTTAGGGTCGCTTGATACTGATGAGGGTTGTGCAGCTGTCGGCAGGGAAGAACTCCATGCATTTTTAGTCCATAAAACTTTTCCGAAGAAGAATAATATTATGATAAGGAGTAGAGAAGAGCGGATCCGCCATCTTGCCATATTTCCCCCTTAGTCAATATCAGTCATGATTATCTCTTTCAGCCCAACATCTTGTCAGAGCAAGTGCTCTTCCCAGCCCGAGCAAGTTTTGTGCCGATCGGATAATGACTATGGGTATAGAGAGCCTGTTCTTCGAGCCTGTTCATGCCCCGGTCGCATCTCTCACCCCCCCATTGAATGGGGGGGCTACAACCCCACACCCACCTCCATAAAAAACAGGGGAATTCTTTTTAAAAATCCTCATTATTCTTTGTAAAAAATGGAAAAATTTTGACTATTTTTTTTCAAATCATTAAGGTTTACTTCTTACTCTTTAAAAACAAAATTGTTAACACATGGATAAACAATGGTTACATTTTTGTTTTTTCCATCGAAGGCAATTTCCAAATAATGAGATCTAACACCATCATGCATTCATGGCATACATTTTGCTTAAAACAGGTTAACCATCTTGTTGGGGGTAATTCATTCGGGTAGATCAGACAGATCAACGACGTGGAGGTCACCTATTGATGAAAAAACGTGAAGGAATCATTCCTCCAAAATTTGCTGATAAGTTTTTCAGAATTGATTTTGAGTCAGAACCTTTGCCTGTACTTTGTCTCTATCCCATTCCTGCAGAAATCGCTCTTGATGATGTCCGCCTTGAAGTCTGCGGATTAGAGGAGCATCCTCGCCTGATTCCTTGGTACTCGCTTTCATCTCTTCCTCGTATAAAACAGGATATTCCCATTATTTGTCAGCTCTTTAACTGGTATGAAAATGTCCAGTGGGAAGGCATTCGCCTTGTGGATTTGATCGACCATCTTCGAGTGGATGCTCCCCTTGATGGATATTTTGCCTTTTACTCAAGGGATGGAGTTTATTTCGAAACATTATCCAGAGATGAGGCACGAGACCCACGGGTATTACTCGCATTCGGGTTGAACGGGGAACCTCTTCCCGAACAACATGGTGGACCTCTCAGATTGGTTGTCCCGTTTCTTCAGGGCTATAAAAGCGTTAAATGGCTAGGAGGAATAAGGGTTTTTCGCAATGACCCAGTTGGGATCAAACGTCTCCTGGGCCAGAGTCCCAGTGGTCAGTTGAATGATGCTTGGGTACAGCGTCTTGGTGTTGTCGTTCCTTCTGGTAAAGCAGGCGACCCGCCACCTTTGGGTGCTGCATCATCTGCTGGTGGGGTTTCGTCTCCGACAAAAACAGAAAACGCTCCAGATCATTTACCTTCTGTGCAAAGGATCGATGCTCTCTTGTCCTCGGAAGAGTCGTCAGGTGGAGAGGATGGAGGAGCTGAAGCAGGGAAAGACACTTTGTGCGAAATTATGGTCATTGTGCGTCCGGAACGTCGACAGGCAACACAGAAAGCCTTGGAGGACGGTGGCTTCCTTTCTTATTCCACCTATGGAGTATTGGGGAGAGGACGTCAGAAAGGACTCAAGTTCAAGGGAGAAGAGACCTCTCAGGCGGCTATACAATTCTTGCCACGCCAGATGTTCATGTTTGTTGCGAAGGAGTCGGCCGTAAACAAAGCGGTTGAAATTATCAGGAAGGCCAATCAAAGCGGGAAAACAGGGCAATTCGGAGACGGAAAAATTTTTGTTCTTAAGATAGAGAATGCCATTCGGATCAGCACTGGTGAAACAGGAGGAGATGCCATTTGAAGCTTATACGGGCTATCGTTCGCTCCGAAAGGGAGCCTCAAATCCTAAAAAATCTTGAATCTGGCGGGTTTTATGGGATGACTAAATTTCCCGTTGTAGGCCGTGGGCAACAGCACGGGATTCAGGTGGGAGATGTAGGCTACGACACTCTGTCAAAACTTGAATTTCTCATGGTCGTTTCGGATAGAGACCTGCCAGCAGTTGTTCAGTGTATAGAGGAAGGGGCTTATACAGGGCACCCTGGAGACGGAAAGATCTTTATCCAGGAGGTCCTATCATCTCATACCATCCGGACAGGAGCTGAGAAACATGGGGAACAGTCGTAAAGAGACGCACATTATCAGTTCGTTAAAGAGTGGTCATCCAAAGACACTTTTCTCTGCTTTTCTTTATTTTGATGTGAGCTTTATGGTCTGGATGCTGATTGGAGCGCTGAGTGTTCTTATCGCCAAAGATCTGCACCTGTCGGCATTTCAGAAAGGATTTCTTGTTTCTGTTCCGTTGCTGGGAGGGGCATTTTTCCGGATTCTCCTGGGGCTTTTGTCTGACCGATTCGGCCCAAAGAAAGTAGGGATGACAAGTCTGCTTGTGACAATCCTTCCTCTCGGATGGGCATGGCTTGGAGGAAAAAGCTTCTATGAACTTTTAGTCGTCGCGCTGTTTTTGGGAATTGCCGGGGCCAGCTTTGCAGTGGCTCTACCTCTGGCAAGCCGTTGGTACCCGCGTGAGAACCAGGGTATAGCAATGGGGATTGCCGGAGCTGGAAACAGTGGAACACTTATTGCGGTATTCCTGGCGCCGACCCTCGCTGTTACCTACCATGTTGGCTGGCATGGAGTTTTTGGTTTGGCCATTATTCCTGTTCTTGTGGTCTGGTTGCTCTTTTCCTGGCTTGCAAAAGAGTCTCCCATGACACCAGCTCCTGCAGGAATCCGTCCGTATATTGAACTTTTAAAAATTAAGGATCTTTGGTGGTTCTGCCTGTTTTATGGAACAACTTTTGGTGGATTTGTTGGTCTTACAAGTTATCTGAACATCCTTTATCACGATCATTATGGTCTTAGTGCCATTACAGCAGGAAATATCACGGGGTTGGCCGTTTTATCCGGAAGTTTCTTTCGTCCTGTTGGCGGAATCCTTGGAGACCGATTTGGCGGATTGCGCATTCTGACTGCCATCTATCTGCTTGTAGCCCTGTCGTTCATGTTGTTTGGATTATTCCTTCCGATGGCTTCAGTAGCCATTTTCCTGCTGACAGTAGGCATTCTGTCTCTTGGAATGGGGAATGGAGCGGTATTTCAGCTTGTACCCCAGCGTTTTTCATCCCAGATTGGGGTTGTATCGGGAATTGTAGGAGCAGCGGGAGGGGTAGGCGGATTTTTTCTCCCCAGCCTCTTTGGAGTGCTGCGCGAGTACTGGGGATTAACGGGTGCAGGGTTTGTGGTCTTTTCTTTTATAGCGCTTTTCTGCGCTACAGTGGTGTTTTTTAAACGAAAGCAATGGGAGCAAGAATGGCTACATTTTCAAAAGACTTCTTCCGAAAGCGTGGAAGGGGCCCAGATTTTCCCTTCGGCTGTTCGTGTTCCAATGGAAGTTGTCTTCGGAGGTTAAAAAATATCCTGTATTTTGAAAGGAAAAAGTCCAATGAAGATTGTCATTATTGGTAATGGGATGGCGGCTGATGCTTTTCTTGAATTCTGGGCAGAGCTTCCTCCTTCTATTAAATCCCAGTGGGAAATAACGGTTTTTGGCGAGGAAACGATCTCCTCGGCTTATAACCGGATTTTTCTGGTGGACCTTTTGACCGGACGAAAGACGACAGAAAAGATCCTTCTCAGGCAGAGCGATTGGTACTCTCTAAATGGTATCACCCTAAAGACAGGGGTACGGATTAACCGGATTGATTCAAAGGCAAAACTGGTTTGGGACGAAAGTGGAAACGCAACTCCATATGATGTTGCCGTGATTGCAGTTGGGGCGCGACCGTTCATTCCACAGGTTCCGGGAATTTCACTCGAAGGGGTCCATGTTCTCAGGACGCTAGAAGATGTCAGAAAGGTTTCAGAAAGAGCACGTAAAAGCCGGAAGGCCATTGTCGTTGGCGGAGGACTGCTTGGCCTTGAAAGTGCCAAGGGACTTTCAGACATGGGGGTCTCTGTAACCGTTCTTCATCTGAGGGACTGGGTGATGGACCAGCAGCTCGATCAGATGGGCGGATACATACTTAAAAAAGAAATCGAGCGCATGGGGATAGAAATCCGGGTTAATTCTGTCCTCTCTCAAATTCATGGAACGGGTAGTGTTAGCTCGGTGGAAATGAGCACCGGTGATCATCTTCCCGCTGACCTCGTTCTGGTTTCTGCCGGAATTATTCCCAACACACAGCTTGCGATTTCATCGGGGATTAAAGTCAACAGGGGTATCCTTGTCCAAGATGATCTCAAGACCAGCGCTCCTGACGTATATGCTTTGGGAGATGTGATTGAACACCGCGGGCATTGTTATGGACTTGTGATTCCACTCAGGGAACAGGCAAAGATTCTTGTTCACAACCTGGCTTCTGCTTCGGAAATTCCTCTTTCTTACACGGGGACTGAATGTTCAACAGTGCTCAAGGTTTCAGGCGTTTCGGTGACCTCGGCCGGAAAGATTCATGGAGACAGAGGAACAGAAGAACTTGTTGCGATGGATTCCCGGCGCGGGAACTACCGGAAGCTGATCTTCAGAGGAGATTGCCTGGAAGGAGCAATCTTTGTCGGAGAGACTACTGGGAGCACACAGGTACTGGATCTCATCAGATCAGGGGGACAAGCGTTATCCATCAGAGAAGACTTTTTTGGAAAATCCGTTCCAGCGACTTTGAGCGAAGGCGACGATAAGGATACGATATGCATTTGCCACAATGTGACTCGGGGAACGATCCTTTCCGCAATCAGGACAAAGGGTATTAAATCCCGGGAGGAAGTTGCAAAGCATACAAAAGCCAGCACTGGGTGCGGAAGTTGTGCACAAGTCGTGACTGACCTGATTGCCCGTAGCGAAGTTGGGCAGAAATCCGTAAAAAACCAACCGGTCGCCGGAGCATCGATCGATATTTCTCCAATCAAGACATTTCTCTCCGAATACCCCCCAACCTACCCCAAAATGCTGGAGATTGAACGGATCAAGAAAGAAGGTCTTGCGCTCGATTTTGAGGAAATCTTCAGAAAGGACATTCACGCTCTCTCGGAAGACGATTTCTATCGTCTTAAGACCTATGGAATATGCAGCCAGAAGCATCCGGGCTTTTTCATGGTCCGAATCCGTATTCCTGGTGGTCGCCTCACCTGCGATCAGGGTATGGCTCTTGCCCAGCTGGCTAAAAAATACGCTCGTGGAGGGGTCCACATCACAACTCGCCAGAATCTCGAACTTCATTGGGTCCGCTTGAAGGATATGAAGTACATCTGGGAAGGTCTGGATGCGATCGGGTTATCGACACGATCGAGTTGTGGACATACCATGCGGAATGTGATGGCCTGTCCTCATGGCCCGGTTAGTCCGGACGCCCTCATGGATGTGTCTCCCATTGCCCGGGCCATCAGCGATTACTTTGTCCAGAGGTCGGATATGATTAATCCTGGTCTTCCGAATCGCTTGAACATCCTGTTTTCGGCCTGTCCTCTGTGCGACCCTGATGTGTGGATCAACGACATTGGATTTCGTGTCGTGCCCGCTCCCGCAGGCCGAGATCAGTCAGGGTTTTTTGGTTTTGAGCTATGGGCAGGAGGAAGTCTGGGTGCGCACCCGGTTTTGGGATTCAGGCTCAAGGAGTTTATTCCTCTTCATGAAGCACTTCCTGCCTGTCAGGCTATTTTTGAAATATATACAAAATACGGAAACCGGAATAAGGCCAAATCCCGACTCAAGTGGTTGGTGGATCAGTGGGGGAAGGAAAAATTCTCAACTGTATTCGACCAGGTATTCCGTGGAAAAAGGTCATTGCCCGAAAATCAGAAATTCCGTTTTGCGGAAGAAGCATTATCTCCCCCTCCGTTTCCATTCTCCTTCTACCCTTCTCGCGTCATTGAAGGATGCATCCCGCAGAAGCAGCGGGGAAAAGTCCTCATCCCGGTGGATATACCTCTTGGAGAGATTGCCTCTCGGCAGTTAAGGACTCTGTCGGAGATCTCGCGCCGGTATGGAGATGAAAGCTTCCTTCAGCTAACGAAGGAGCAAAACATTGAAATTCAAGGGATCAAGGAAAAATATGGGCCATCTGTTATCCACACAATCAGGGGGATTGGGCTTGCCCCTCTTCTTGGGAAAAGGAACTCGAATATTGTGGCCTGTCCAGGAACGGAGTTCTGTGTCCTGGCTGTAACGGATGCCCAAGGCACTGCACGTTCACTGCTTCATGATTTTAAGGCTCCAAATCCAAAAATAAAGGAGTTGCTTGATCAAATAACGATCTCTATCTCCGGATGTCCAAACAGTTGTTCCAAGCATCAGGTCTCAGACATCGGGCTTTCTGGTGCCATGACTGTGGTTGGTGATGACAGACGTTATGCTTACTCCTTATATCTTGGTGGTCGGATGGAGAAGGACGTGCGTCTGGGAGAAGTGATCCTTAAGGGACTGACTGAAGACATGATTGTTCCGGTTTTTGAAGCCCTCCTGGAATGCATCGTCACCCATGGTGTCGGAGAGGAAACCTTCCAGAATATTGTTGATCGGGTGGGAACGAAAACGATCGGAAAAGAGATAGAGGAGCGTCTTGAGTCCAGCAGGCCGCATATCTGGGAAAAAATTCGAATGGAGTGCCAGAACGAGATCCATGCAGAAATCTTGACATGACGGAACTCTTCTTTGTTTGACGAGGTATTTCCGCTGCAAGGGGTAGAGTTGTTTTAAGGATCATTCGTCGTTCACCTTACCTTTGGGTAGGGTTGACAAAGCCAGCTGATTTCACTGGATTCCTTTATCACTGAAGGAGGGTTTCATGAAAATGATTCAGGCAATTGTCAGGCCAGAAAAAGCAGGGGACGTTGTTTTGTCTCTTGAGAAAACCGGCATTCTGGCTTTGACACGAATGGATATGATGGGCCATGGAAGACAAAAAGGGATTCATGTCGGGACCGTCCATTATGCGGAGATCGCCAAGGTCTACTTCATGATTGTCGTCGAGAATCAAGATGCAGACCGGGCAGTCAATGCGATTCGGATTGCGGCCAGTACCGGTAACCCCGGGGACGGGAAGATTTTTGTTTCCTCCGTTATTGAATCCCGTACGATCCGTCAAAGCGGGAAATCAGTCTCTTCACAGAAAATGACTGATACCGCACCGTCTCCGCTTTCCGGAAAGGGTGTTTCATGAGCATCTCTTTACCACTCCCTCCACTTTACCTCCGACTTTCAGTGACAGATCGCTGCAATTTGAGATGTCTTTACTGCAGGCCTGATAAAGCAGAAGACACGCTGGCAAGGCATCCATCTCAGCTTTCAGCCGAGGATTTATTGGATCTTGTGGAGTTAGTGAATACTGCCGTACCAATCTACAAATTGCGATTGACAGGCGGAGATCCTCTTGTTCGGCCGGACCTTGATAAATTTATCAGGAAGGTTCGCAAACTTCTTCCAGATGCAGAAATTGCATTAACGACGAACGGGCTCCTTCTTTCCCGTCAGGTGAAGGCACTGAAAGAAGCCGGGCTTGATACGATGAACATAAGCTTGGATGCGACAGAATTCGGCATGTTTGAAAAAATTTCAAAGGTCAACGCGTTTGACGATGTCCTGGAAGGAATCTTGGCTGCAAAAAAATCAGGGTTTAAAAGTCTTAAACTCAATACAGTTCTTTTGCGGCAATTTAACGGGCAATCATTGCATGAGCTGGTCGAGTTTGCGGCTGACCTGAACTGTGAATTGCGCTTCATTGAATTAATGCCGATCGGCGTGGCTTCTGACTATTTCAAGTCTGAGTTTTTGCCAGCAAACGAAGCAATGGAACTCCTTCAACCTCATTTTGGCGATCCAATCCCGCTTGGGTTGAAGGGAACCGCATCGCGTTATTTATTCCAGTTTCGCGGAAAAAAAACGGTTGTCGGATTTATTACAACCATCTCGGAGCCGTTTTGCGGTACATGTGACCGGCTGCGGATAGATTCAAGGGGGTGGTTGTTTCCATGTTTGCATGATTATGACGGACTGGACCTCCTGACATTATGCCGGACCGCTGAAAGAGAACAGGCCGTCCGTTTGATCCAGTCCGTTCACGCAGAGAAAAAATCGCCCGTTCAAGAATGGACATCGCAACAAATGGTCCGGATTGGAGGATAGGAGTCATGATCATGGTAAATAAGCATGGTAGTCGTTTCTCGAACATCTTGCCAAATACCGGAGGGATCGAATCAGGTGCCCCTCGCACATTCTCTGTGGTTTATTTTGGTCCAATCAGAGAAAAAACCGGACGGATGAAAGAAGAGATATTGACAGATTCCAGAACACCTGAATCTCTCTATGAGGAGATAAGGATAAAGTATGCGCTTGAATATCCCTTTTCCCTTCTTCGGGTTGCCGTAAACGGGACGTTTTCGAGTCCAGAGGCCATGCTTGAAGAAGGAGATAGTGTTGCTTTTTTACCTCCATTTGGAGGGGGATGAATGTTCCGGTTCGTACGTACCACTATTTCTGGGGAGATTTTGCGTTCTTCTCTTTGTCATCCGGGTGCAGGGGGCGTGGTTATTTTTGAAGGCCGTGTCCGGAACCAGCATCGTGGACGATCGGTACTCTTTCTTGAATATGAGGCTTATGAACTGCTTGCGGAGAAGGAAGGGTTGGCGATCCTTGAAGAAGTCAGGGAGAGGTATGATATTTTGGAGGTTCTTTGTGTTCATCGGATTGGGAAGGTTGAACTCGGGGAGGTTGCCGTTTGGATTGGTGTTACTGCTGTTCATCGGGCTTCTGCCTTTGAAGCCTGCTCTTTTGTGATCGACGAGATAAAACATCGTCTTCCAATATGGAAAAAAGAGTGGTACGAGCATGGAGCGGCTGCCTGGGTAAATTGTCTGGAGGAGGCGAGGCATTCTCCCTTTATTTCAAGCAAAGAGAACACAGAAAGTCTCTCTCATGATTAATCCCGATGAGGCCCTTCATACTGTCTTGAAAAACATTTCACCATTATCCCCCATCAAAATTTCTATTTCGGAAGCCCTTGGGTATCGACTATCGGAAGAGATTCAGGCTCCACGCAACTTTCCTCCTTTTGATCGCTCCATGATGGACGGCTTCGCTGTGTGTCTGGGAACAATGTCAGGACGATATCGCCGGATCGGTGTTTTGAAGGCTGGTGAAACTTGGTCTGCCCCCCTTGAACCAGGCGATTGCCTAGAAATTATGACGGGGGCGCCCTGTCCATTGGGAACGGATCTGGTTTTTCCTTATGAGGATGTTGATACAGATGGGGTATGGATGACTCCACCTCAAAATTACGAGTTGGGTCAATACATTGCAAAATCTGGGAGTGAATGCCGGAAAGGGGATGTTGTTCTCCACAAAGGAACGGTCGTGACTCCGCTGATTATTGCGATATTGGCCTCGTTTGGCCAAACAGAGGTGTCTATCATCCCTCCACCGAATATTTCAATCATTGTAACAGGACGAGAGATCGTGCGAGAAGGGAGCCGTCTTGGTGGATCTCAGATTCATGATGCGAACGGCCCGATGTTGATGGCGATGGCCTCTATGCTCGGAGTCACAAAAATAACAGCCATGAGTGCTGACGATGATCTCTGCTCTTTGACAGAGGCACTCGATCAGTCGGAAAAAGCAGATCTAATACTGGTTACTGGTGGCGTTTCAGAGGGACTTTTCGATCTTGTTCCAACTGCACTGGAGTCAAATGGGGCAAAGGTCCTGTTTCATAAGGTTTCACAGAAACCAGGAAAACCTTTTCTCTTTGCTCGCAAAGAAAACCGACTCTATTTCGGGCTTCCGGGGAACCCTTTGTCTGCTCACTTGTGTTTCCATCGCTATGTAGCCCCGGTCATTCGCATAATGCAGGGGAATACCATTCCTTCAGCCCGGGATCAAGGTATCGCTCGTATTACACCCAACAGGAGTGGAAGAACCCGATTTGATCTCGCTCGGGCTGAAAGAATACAGGGGGCAGATCAGCCATTTCATCTCACTGTTTACGAAGGACTGCATTCATCGGATCTCTTTTCAGTACACAAGGCGAATAGCGTGGTATGCGTTCCCCCCCTTGAAGATAGCAATGAAGAAGATGATGAATCCAAACATTGGGAGTTCGAATGGCTTGAGAGCGCACGAATGGAGGGAATGTGAATCTAGAGAGAGATCCCGGTTCTGGAGCCCGGATGGTGGATGTGGGAGAAAAGGACGTTACTGAGAGAATTGCCATTGCATCAGGAAGAATACGGCTTGACGACGAAGTAATTGAATACATCAGATCAAATAATATTCCGAAAGGGAATGTTTTTGAGGTTGCTCGTGTCGCCGGGATCATGGCAGCCAAGCGCACTGACGAGATTATTCCTCTTTGCCACCCATTGCCGCTTGAATCGGTAGAGGTGCACTTAGAGATTATCGGGAATGCCGTGATGGTTCGGGCTCAGGTTCGTACGCACGCAAAAACTGGAGTCGAGATGGAGGCACTAACAGCTGTCGGAGCTGCCTGTCTCACGATATATGACATGTGCAAGCCTTTGGCAAAAGGTCAGTCTGCAATAATCGAGTGCATTCAGCTTGAAATGAAATCAGGTGGCAGGAGCGGTACCTTTATCCGGAGTAACGAATCCAAAAAGGAGGTGGAAGGATCATGCGTTTTACCGTCCTGACTCTAAGTGACAGAAGCTATGCCGGCATTCGCCCCGACCAATCCGGACCTCTGGCGGTCAAGATCTTGAAAGAGGCATTTGCCGGAAGCGCGATTGAGACAGCAATCCTTCCCGATGACAGGAAGGCCATCAGGGAAAAGTTGCTGGAGTCAAGTGCCAATGGATATAGCGACTTGATCATCACGACTGGTGGAACAGGGCTTGCTCCTCGCGATGTCACGCCGGAGGCAACCCGGGATGTTCTTGAACGGGAAATTCCGGGAATCTCCGAAGCGGCAAGGGCTGCTGGTCTGGCTAAAACACCGCATGCAATGCTCTCTCGCGGTGTTTGCGGAACACGAGGAAAAACATTGATCATCAATTTGCCGGGGAGTCCGAAGGCTGTTGCCGAATACCTGAGCCTCCTGACCCCAGTCATCCGGCATGTTCTCGATCTCTTGTCAGGATTGAAAGAGGCATGTGACAGTTTGCCAATAATGGCACCTACGTCAGAAGGAGAAAGAAGTCCATCTTCTGCCCCTGAATTGGACTAACAGTAATCATTAACAAAATCCATCCACGATGTTGCCCTGATTTCGTTCTTTATCCATAACGATTTATTTCTGTTTTTATGTAAAAAATATCAACTAAAATCTCCTGGAATCGCATAGATATTTTAGTTTTCCTATTAATTATATTTTTATAAAAATTTATATTTTTAGTGCGATATCAACTACAACATTCGGTAAGGTTATGGAATTGCAGGAAGGGAGAATGGCCGGAACAACCCATCGCGCACCGTTAATTTTGACACCTGACGAACGAGAACAGTTGGAGACGCTCTCCCAATCGCGAACGGCTTCAAAACGGGAAACTGAACGGGCAAAGATTCTGTTGCGCTATTCCGAGGGAAAAACGATCCAGGCTATCCATCAGGAACTGGGTCTATCTCGTCCCACCATTTACAAATGCATCGACAAGGCACTCGCGGCGGGAGTGGCGGTGGGGCTTCAGGACAAATTCCACCGGCCGAAGGAACCCGAGATTACCGAGGAAGCCAAAAGCTGGGTGGTGAGCCTGGCCTGTACAAAACCCAAGGATCACGGACTGGCCGCCGAACTATGGACGCTTTCTGCCCTGGCACAATTCATTCACGCGCATGCGGAGGAAGCGGGGTTCCCGAGGCTTTCCCACATCCCCCGGATGACGCTTTGGCGCATTCTTGATGCGGCCAATATCAAATCACCCCGGATCCGGTACTACCTGAAACAACGAAACCCGGACTTTAACCGGAAGATGGCCGAGATCCTGATGCTCTACCAGGAGGTCAATCTCCAGAACGAGGCGCGCGCGCTCCCAGGGGAGACCCCTCCCGGGAGAATCGGGAGCGCTGAGAGAAAGCCGGGGGGAGAAGCGATCGGAAACACTGCCCTGGAGCATGAGTATGTGAACTCTGGAATCATGTTCATTCTGGCTGCACTGGATCTCCATACCGGAGAGGTGATCGCCAATGTCGAAGAGCGCCACCGAAGCCAGGAGTTCATCTCTCTGCTCAGACATATCGATGATCATTATCCCAGGGAGGCGGTCATCCGGATTGTGCTCGACAACCATTCGGCTCACATCTCCCGGGAGACGATGGCGTATCTGGCGACACGACCCAACCGGTTCGAGTACGTGCATGCCCCCAAGAATGGATCGTGGCTCAATCTGGTGGAGACGGCGTTCTCGAAGATGGCCCGGACTTTCCTCCGGCATATCCGGGTGGCTTCAGAACAGGAGCTTAAGGACCGCATCCTGAAAGGGATCGCCGAGTGGAATGCGGATCCCGTCGTGTTTCGATGGAGCAATTTCGATCTTGGGCTTAAATGATACGCAAATATTTGATTGTTACAAAATGCTTGATTTACGCATGCTGTCAATCAAGCCCTCGTTCGCTTCCGTCTCAGACATGATGAGGTCAATATGGCTTTTGAAGAGATTGTCATAGCTTTGGGAAGGGTCAGATCTGGGATTCCTGATAAGGTAAAGCGTCAAACATTAAAATATGTTCGAGATGAAGCGGAAACCATGAGGCAAGATTTTGGAATCGAACTCAGGAAGATGGCGGATGGACAGAAGGTGTTTCCTACAAAAAACATCCAAAGGTCTGGCTCGAATCGCTGAAGCCTTTACTGGATCCGTATTTACCGAAAAAGGCGATCGGAAAGCTGTAACCCCATGGTCCATAACAGTGAACGAGGCAGCTTTTTGCCATGGAGATAAGCGTAAAGGGAGGTCAGGCGTGAACGGTCAGCTTGACGCCCCAGGAGTGCATCACCTTCATGATGGTCTCGAACCGTAGTTTGGCTCCAGGAGAGAATGCCTTATAAAGACTTTCCCGGCCGAGCCCGGCTTCCCTGGCAATGGTGGCCATCCCGCGGGCTTTTGCCACATTGGAGCGAGCGACGAGGAGAATGTCGGGATCGTTCTCTTCCCGTGTTGCAATCAGATATTCCGCGATGGCTCCTTCACTGTCGAGGTACGCCAATACGTCGAAGTCCGTGATTTTTTTTCTTTCATAACTCATGTTTCCAGGGTCTGAACTAATTCTTTGCCCGCGCAATATCGCGGTCTTGGGTCGATTTGTCCCCCCCCCCGAAAAGAAGCAGGACCACCACTTTTTCCCGACGGACGAAATAAAGATGGTATCCCGGCCCGAATCAATCCGGATTTCCGAAAGACCCTCTCCTGCCGATTTTACATCACCAAAATTGCCCATTGCGATTCGATCCAGGCGAGACAGAATCCGGGACTAACCTTGACGATCCCTCAAGGAAGACAGGCAACGGGAAAAATCTCGGTTTGTCGAAGACAGATCATGCAATAGTCGTATTCGTTCGGATACAAGAAGTCAACCAATATGGTATGAGTTTTCCATCACCTTCGGCGACCCCCATAAATGAAACAAGGCAGAATAGTATCTGATACCGGTACAGAGGTCGATAAGTCATTGATGCGTAAGCTCGTGCTTAAATTCCGCTCCTCATGTTGCCCCCGACTCTGGCATGGTGGTCGTGACGAAAAGGTAAAACCGAAAGACAAAAGCTTCGGGATTCGTGTAAACTCTTCGGTATTGATCCCGGAATGGCGAGAATCCGGATTGTCCGACAATCGGTTTTTAGCATTTTCTTTTTGGTTCGAGGGGGGATCGCCGTGGAAGGGTACCGTACTGAGTTTTCTCCCGGGACATTCTTGCTTCCCCGTCACTGATCCCTCTCAAAAACACAGCTCGGGGGAGTATTTTGATCTCTGACAACGTTCAATCCTTATTTCGTTTCGAGCCGGAAGAAGACAGGGATTTTGTCCGTGACAAGATCCAATTCCTCTATATTGGCGGATCGATCGGGATTGCCTCATCCATCACCATGACAATCATCGAGATTACCCGGAATGAGTTATTCCGGGTAATCCCGTCTTTACTTTTTTCCATCATTGCTCCCGTACTTCTCTTCTCTCTGTCCCGCAAAACGGAAAGCTATAAAAAAATACTCACGGGATTTGCCGGCCTGATTCTCTGTCAGCAGATTCTGGGGGCCTTTATCTCTTTCAATGAAGTCCTGATGATTGTATGGTATCCGGTCTTCCCCCTGACCTATTTCTTCCTTCTGGGATATCAGAGGGCACTCCTCTGGAATGCCGCGGCAATCGTGGGGATCGTTTCCGGATATTTCTGCTTTCCTTTTTTCAACCACATCCCCCCGGTTTCCTTCCCCATCTTCCTGAGCTCCGTCTTTGCCTATTGTGTTGCAATGCTTCTGGCCTGGTACCACTACCGGGTCATCCATACCTACCAGAGCCGGCTTAAAAGAGAGGCGCTCATCGACAGCCTGACCGGAGCCCTTGTGCGAAAGGCCGGCCTCGGAGAATTATCCAGGCTGATGGCCCAGAACGACCGCGATCAGAACATGGAATTGTTTGTCGCACTGATGGACATCGACAACTTTAAGATCATCAACGATCAGGATGGTCATCAGAGCGGAGACCAGGTTCTTGTTCTTGTGGCAGAAGCTGTCCATCGAACCATCCGGAAAGACGATCTCTTTGTGCGACTGGGAGGCGAGGAGTTTCTCCTCCTGCTTCCGGGACAATCCTTCGATACCGCATACCTGATCTCTGAAGATCTTCGCCGACGGATCGAGCAAGAGGTCATCCGCCCCGACGGATCGGCGGTGACCGTCAGTATCGGTCTGACACGATATCGGCCGAAAGAGACGCTCGGAAGCCTTCTTCACAGGGCAGACAATCTGATGTATCGCGCCAAGAAGTTCGGCAAAAACAGGATCTGCTGGCAGGAGCACGGGCGTGTCGACGTGTTTTTACCCGCACCTTCACAAATAACCGTCCCCGAAATTCCCTGACACCGTTTCTTATCCGCATCCGAATTCCGGAAGTAAACCTTCCGTCATTTAAGATAAAATCTGTTTATTAATCATGCAAATTCTTGCGGAAGAAGAAAATCCGTGATACTAATGAAACGAATCCAACGCATGACTCTCTTCTCCGGGAACCAGTGGCGGGCGCTATTCTCTCCCTCTCTTCTGCTGGTCCTTGATCCTCGTCGGTTGGCCGGTCCGCTGGATGAAAGGGGGGCTTTTGTCTCCGTCTTCAGGGCAGCAGAAACACATGAAGGAAGGGTTATGGTTTTCGAGCTTATGGCTTGCGTGGTTCCTTGCGCTTGCCGGAGCCATTTTCCTCGCCCTTTCCCTGGATCGTGCCAGCACGAACAGAAAACTGATTGAGACAACCCGCTTCACCGATGCAGTCAGTTTCTTCGAAAAGATCAACGACATTCTTGTCCTGAACTCCATCCCTTCCGCCAATCTCTCACCGATCAAATGGGAGACCTATCGCGACGGCCTTTTTGTCCAGGGAAAAACAGTCCTCAGGGTCATGAAAGGCAACGACACTTTTCTGACAAAAGAAGAGCGGACCCGGCTTCAGGAAATGTGCACCCTTTTTAAAAAACTTAAAAAGGGTCTTCTGGCAGGCAGGCCCCTTCGGGAGCTTGTAGGAATCGACCACCGGATGATGCTTCTGTCCATCGAGCTTGCGGGCTGGTCTGCCAGCAAGCGGGAGAGCTTTTTTTACCGGATTCGCCTTCTGGACTATGCCCGGGCGATTCTCCTTCTTTCTGCCCTGGCAGGAGGAGGGGTCTTCCTCTTCGGAAGAACCCGGCTCCATCGGAAAACCTCAAGGCAGAACCGGTTCTACCAGGCCCTTTTGCGAATCGACCAGCTGATCCTGACACTCCCCACCATGGAGGAATTACTCCCGCAAACATGCCGGATCATTGTGGAAGAAAGCGGTGTCATGCTCGTCCGGTTTATCGAACTCGACGCCGCGTCGGGAGAGGGGTCCATCCTGGCTTATTTTGGAAAAACGACGGAAGGGTTTGCCCGGAGAAAGCATTCCCCCGACCCCTCCGCGCCCGGAGGAAGTGAGCTATGGGCAGATCTTGTCAGACTCAAAGAGCCTCTCGTATGGAACAGCCTCCAGAATCAGCTCAGGGATGGTTCCCTCCGGAATGTCCTTCTTGAAAATGGAATTTTTTCGGGAGCAGGCATCCCGGTTTTCCGGGAAGGGACTATGTTCGGCACATTGATTCTTTATTCGGATGAAGAGAATTTTTTCGATCCCGACCTGATGAACCTGATTGGAATGATGGTCAAGAATATCTCGTTCGCGATCGAAAATCGGGATCGGGAGGACGACCGGAAAAAGCGGGAGGAAGAGGTCACCCGACTTGCCCTGTTCGACAATCTGACCGGTCTTCCGAACCGCCGACTTTTTCATGACAGGATGCAGCAGGCGGTAGAACGTCATCTCCGAACAAAAGAGCGTTTTGGAGTCGGCATCCTGGACCTCGATGGCTTCAAGCAGGTCAATGACCGACTGGGCCACCCGGCTGGAGACGCTCTTCTGATACAGGTCTCCGAGCGGATCAAGGGTATTCTCCGGGGAACGGATACGCTCGCCCGCCTCGGCGGAGATGAATTTGGAATCATCTTTACCCATCTGGAAGCAGAAAAAGGATCGGCTCTCTTCGACCGGGTCATCCGTTCTCTTGCCGTGCCGTTCACGCTGGGAGAAGAGGATGTGACAATCGGGGGAAGCCTGGGGATCACCATCATCCCTCCCGACGATGGGAGGGATGAGAGTCTGCTCAAGCATGCAGACCTTGCCATGTACCAGGTCAAGGAACAGGGCAAGAACGGATGGGAGATCTTTCAGCCGGCCATGACCGAAGCGCTGGAAAACAGCTACCGGCTGAAGAAAGAGCTTGAAGAGTCCCTTGGGGAAAACCGCTTCGCTCTTCATTATCAGCCCCAGGTCGAATTGGCCTCGGGAAGGCTGGTGGGCGTCGAGGCCCTCCTTCGCTGGAACCATCCCGAACGGGGGCTGCTGGACTCGGAATCTTTCATCGGGATCCTTGCAGGGTGCGATCTGGCCATCGACATCGAAAGATGGGCTCTGGAAGAGATCCTTTCCCAGATAGAGGATTGGAGCGAACAAGGGATCCGGCCCAGAGTCAAGATGAATATCGGAAGCCGCCACTTGCTCTCGGGAAGATTCACGGATGATCTCAGAAATGCCTTGTCCCGGCATCCGGAGGTTCCTCCCCAGGCGCTTGAACTGGATATCACGGAAACAAAATCATTTCCTGAAATCAGTAAGGTGAAAGAAATCTTCGATGCATGCCGACGCTTGGGGGTTTCGATCAGCGTTGCCAACATCGGGACAGAACATGGATCCATTGCCTACATCCAGACACTCGGAGTCGACCGGGTGACGATCGATCGGCGATTTGTCCGCGACCTTCCCAAAAGCCCGCAGGATATGGCCATCGTGGCAAGTCTTGTCACGTCGGCCAAGTTGCTGCTGGTCGATGTGGTCGGAGAGGGGATCGAAACAGAAGAAGAGGGGGATCTCCTGCTCAGATGGGGATGCCGCATCGGACAGGGATTCGGGATTGCCCATCCGATGGTTCCCGAAGAGATCCCTGGATGGGCCGAACGATATCGTCCGTTTGAGTCCTGGTCCCATTGGGCAGAGGTTCCCTGGGACCCCCAGAACTATCCTTTGCTTCTGGCCAAGGAAGCGGCCCGTGTTTTTTACGAGAATTTCCTGGATGGAATCGCAAAACCAGGCGTCAGCCGTGTCGAGTGGACCGACTCTCACCGATGCCTTCAGGGAAGGTGGATCGATGGAGACGGTCAGCTCCGCTACGGGGCGACACTCGAGTTCCGACAGTACAGGGATGCCCACGAGCATCTCCACTCGCTGATCCGGGAGGCTATCCTGTCCCGGGATGCGGGAGATTTTCCACGACTTGACACGCTGAAAGAGGCCATCCGGGAGGTCAATGCCGAACTGATCCGGCGGATCGATCAGATCCGCTCGCTGGGCGCTGCCGGACCGGGATCGTGACACTGACACTGCAATCCCTGCCCGGCAATGCATCGGGAAGAGCGGGGGAGAAAGAGCTTTCAGGATCCCTCTTTCCGTTCACGACCAGAACCCGCCAGGAGTCCTTGTGAAAAGGGGGTTGATCGTGGCAGAGAAACGGTTCCGCTGTTTTTCATCAGGGCCTCGTCAGGTGCGAGAAACCTGATGGCCACTCAATTCTGGGACAAGCAAAAGATCGGGATATGATCATGGGGTATGGATGATGACTGCGAATTTTCCCACCGAAAAGAAAATCCTGATGAGTTTCGGATTGGCTGTTTTCTCCCTGGTACTCATTGGCATGCTGGCCTTCCATACGGCTGAAGGATACGTCAACGCCTCCCGATGGGTGGAGCATACCCAAACGGTGTTAAGAAACCTTGAACGCACCTGGGCTCTGATCACTCAGGCGGAAACAGCACAGCGCGGCTATTTTCTCACCTCCAACTCTGTCTACTTCCATCAGCGCCAGAACGCTATCCGGCATTTGCAGGAGGTCTTGGAGAAGCTTCCGGAGAAGGTCACGGACAATCCGCTGGAAGAAGACAGGGTGATCAAGCTTCAGCAGGAAGTGCGGCTGCGTCTCCAGGTCATGGACACCATTCTCGAATCCTATCGAAAAAATGGGCTTTGGGCGGCGCAGGCGATGCTTCGGGGGGGCTTGGGAATTGCCGAAATGTCTGCCGTTCACGAAGTCATCCAGGAAATGCATGCGACGGAAAGTCGTTTGCTCAGGGAACGAAGCGCCGCCGCCCAGGAGGCAGGGGTCGAGACCTTGTGGGTCATAGGGGCGACGGTCATCTTCCTGGTCGCCTTGCTGACCGGATTCTTTTGGCGGATCCGGGCAGAAATGCGCGACCGGCGAGAAGCTGAAACGGTCCTGGAAGAAGCCCTGCGCATTGAAAAGAGCCAGGGGCAGATCCTGGCTCTTTTCAGCAACTCGGCTCTCGGGTTGCCCGATCTTTTGCAGAAGGTCCTGGGTATTCTGGCA
>JAKAYF010000095.1 GCA_021816465.1 Nitrospirota bacterium | reverse complement strand
GATCTTTCTTTGTCTGTACGGACAGAATCCATTTGTAACCATTTTATGAAGCAGGGGATGCCCATGTCGATGCCACGTCCTGACGGACGCAGAAATGATGAACTGAGACTGTTGAAAATGACTCCCGGCGTGAACCTCTATGCAGAAGGTTCTGTCCTGGTTGAGATGGGCCAGACCCGGGTCCTTTGCACAGTGAGTGTCGAGGAACGCGTTCCTCCGTTTTTAAAGGATCAGGGGAAGGGTTGGGTCACCGCCGAATACGGAATGCTTCCGCGCGCGACACATGAGCGGAATTCACGGGAAGCGGCAAGAGGCAAGCAGACGGGACGGACACAGGAGATCCAGCGTCTTGTGGGAAGAAGTCTCCGTTCCGTGGTGATCCCTTCCCGGATCGGACAGAGAACGCTCACGGTCGACTGTGATGTGCTGCAGGCTGATGGCGGAACCAGGACCGCTTCGATCAACGGAGGCTTTGTAGCCATGTGCCTGGCTTTTTCCCAGCTCATGAAAGCCGGGCTCATTACCCAGTGGCCGGTCAGCGACTATCTCGGAGCTGTTTCTGTGGGCGTCGTCGAGGGTGACCCCCGTCTGGATCTTTGCTACCTGGAGGACAGCGGTGCGGAAACAGATATGAATATCGTCATGACCGGCAAGGGAGCCTTTGTGGAGATTCAGGGAACAGCGGAAGAAAAGCCCTTTTCCAGAAAAGAGCTGGACAGCCTTCTGTCTCTCGGGGAATCGGGTATTGCCCAAATCATTAAGGCCCAGCAGGAAATATTCCGATTCCCGGAGTCCCTGGCCAATGATACCCGGAATGCGTGATGCCAAAGGGACCTGCTATTACGGTTGCGACAGCCAATCCCCATAAACTGTCCGAGCTTGAGGCTCTTTTTGGCCCGGACTGGACGCTTCTGCCCGCTCCGGCGGGCATGGAGTTTCCTCCCGAAAACGGCAACTCCTATCTTGAAAACGCTCTCATCAAGGCTCGCGCTGTTTCCGCCTACTCGAAGGGGTGGGTTCTGGGAGATGATTCCGGACTTGAAGTTGATGCTCTTGGAGGACTTCCCGGGATTATTTCCGCCCGCTTTTCAGGTCCCGCTGCGACCTCTCTCGAGAACTGCCATGCACTTCTGAAAGAGCTCAAGGGGGTCGAGAACAGAACGGCCCGTTTCCGGGCGGTTCTTGTCCTTGTCGAAGGGGGAAGCGGGAAACTTCTTGCGACTTCAGAAGGGGTGGTTGAGGGACGTTTGACCAAAGGACTGCTTGGAGAAGGAGGATTCGGCTATGATCCTCTCTTTATTCCGGAGAAGTATCAGGTGACATTCGGAATACTCCCCGAATCGGTCAAAAATACGATTTCCCACAGGGCCCGGGCGGTCGCTGCGATGCTCCCTAAGCTTGAGGCCCTTTTGGGCACTGCTTCATGAGCCTTCGGGGAGCTTTTCATGAAGGGCCGGGGCTCTTTCTTTGGGTGAGCCTTCCCGGCAAGGACCTGACCTCAGATGACCGCATTTTTCTGGAGGAGATCAGACCTTCAGGAGTGGTTCTGTTTTCGGAAAACATCTCTTCTCCATCGGACGAGAACTCCCTTCAGCGTCTTCGCACCCTGATCCGGGACATTCGTGGCGTTCTGTCCCCGTCTCCGGTGATCCTGGCGATTGATCAGGAAGGGGGGAGAGTTGCACGTCTCCATGAGGGGGTTCCCAGCCTTCCCCCTATGAGGGAGCTTGCCGGTGCGGTTGGTGTTCCTGGCCTTTTCCAGGCGGGTTTTGACCTTGGGCAGGCTCTTTCCGCTCTTGATATCGATATGGATTTCGCTCCCGTTTTTGATGTTGACTCGAATCCGGATAACCCGGTTATTGGTGACCGGGCCTTTTCATCCGATCCGGAAATGGCTTTTCGTCTTGCCATGAGCTTTTCCCAGGGACTTTCGCTGGGTGGAGTGATTCCCTGCGGAAAACACTTCCCTGGCCATGGTGACACGCTCCTTGACTCCCATCTTGCCCTTCCGGTTGTCTCTGCGCCTCTCGACATCCTGCTGACAAGGGAGATCCATCCCTTCGGCCGGGCGGTTTCATGGGGAATCCCGGCTTTGATGACCGCCCATGTCCTGTATCCGGAAATCGATCCGGACTGGCCTGCCACTCTATCTGTCGAGATTTCCGAAAAACTCCTCAGAAAGCGCCTCGGCTTTGATGGACTGCTTCTGAGCGATGATTTTAAAATGGCGGGTCTCAGGGAGCATTTCCCGCTCAGCGTCTCCGTGGAGAGGGCTCTTATGGCGACTTGCGACGGCCTTCTGGCGATGAAAAGCTCCGAACTTGCAAGACAGGTGATGGAGCAGCTCCGGATCCTGTCAAAAGAGAAAAAGGACTGGTTTGAAAAGCGCAGGAGAGAGGCCTCGGAGCGGTTGATGCGGATCGCTTCCCGCCGGGAAGCTTCGAAAAGCTGGCCATTGTGAGCGGGGGGATTTCTTTTTTCGATTCGGGAATGGGAGGCCTCTCCGTCCTGAAGCATTTTCTTGAACTCTTCCCGGGAATCTCTGTGACCTATCTTGGCGATACCGCGCGTTTTCCTTACGGGACCAAATCGAGAGAGACCATTGTCCGATTTGCCAGGGAGGATGCCCGCTTCCTGGCCGAGATGAAGCCCGACCTGATTATTGCCGCCTGTTTTACCGTATCAAGCCAGGCCTTTGAGGAGTTTTCCGATGAGGTCAGCCCAATTCCGACACTCGGTGTCCTTGAAGCAGGTGCGAGAGTTGCCGCAAGATTGACCCGCTCGGGAGCGATCGGCGTTCTGGCCACGGAAGGGACGATTCGTTCGAATGCCTATCCCCGTCTGATTGCTGAAATCGATCCGGGAATCGGTGTTTTTGCCCAGCCATGTCCGCTTTTTGCACCGCTTGTTGAAGAAGGCTGGGTTGTGGGGGATGTCGCAGAGGCTGTTTCCCGTGAATATCTGACCCCTTACCTGACAAAGTGGAAAAATGTCGACACGATGATCCTCGGCTGCACCCATTATCCCCCGCTTCTTCCTGTCCTTCAGAAAATCCTGCCGGAGGTGACCTTTATTGATCCGGGGTACGAGCTTGCCCGGGAAATATTGAACAGGAATCTTGTAAGTCAAAATCCCGAACGACCTGCAACGATGCGATTTTTTGTAACGGACGGGGTTGAGCGATTTTCAAGGGTTGGAGAAAATCTTCTGAAACATCCCATTGCTGATGTTGTTTTGGTGGATCCTGTGTTTGAGAAGCTTGCGGAGCACGGGGAAAATCCCTGAGCGACAAGACTCTTTTTATCGGGAGCGGGATTCCTTGAGTGATTTCCTGGCGGCACAGCTTTCGACAAATTGGCTGATGATCAGTCTGGACAGGTGGTCACCCGAGAGAAATCTTTCCGGATGCCACTGGACGGCAATCATAAACGGGTGGCTGGGGTCGATCACTCCTTCGACCATTCCATCGGATGTCTTTGCGAAGACAGAAAGTCCGGAGCCCAGAAGATCAACCCCCTGGTGGTGGAAGCTGTTGACCTGATAGTCTCCCTCCGGAATCCAGTCGATCGGCGGTCTTTTTTCGACATGGACGGCATGTGGGGACTTGTGATCCAGAAAGGAATCTTTACGGGAAGGAATATCCTGCAGGAGCGTCCCGCCCCTGTAGACGTTCAATGCCTGCAAGCCGCTACAGATTCCCAGGCAGGGAGTCTTGTCATCTTCTGACTTTTTGATCAGCGCCTGTTCGAACCGAACCCGCTCATCTGTCATCCATTCGTTATTCTGGATTTCCTTGCTTTTGCCATAAAAAGACGGGGGAATATCCGGACCGGAGCCTGAGATCAGGATCCCGTCGAGAAAGTCCCATTGAGAAACGTCAGATGTCTGGTCTTGCTGGAAAAACTGGAAGGGCAGTATGACAACCAGTGCCCCGGCATCCCGTAAGGTGTCGACATACGGGGCTTTAAGAAAATGCCGGGGATGGTTTTCATTGTGTTGGGGCTCATAGTCTGCCGTGATACCTATGACTGGCAGCTTTGCCCCCAATTTCAGGGATCTTTCCTGCTGAAAGAAGAGGACTGGTGCGATGATGAGCCTGAAGAGCGGTACCCGCCACCTGTGGTACGACGTCCACCGCTTCCGCTTCTGGATGAGCGGTCAGATCCTCCGCCCGATCCGTAGGAAGGTCTTCCCGATCCTGATCTCGGTCCGGAAGATGATCCCGTTCTCGGCCGATAGGATGTTGGGTGCGGAACTGACAGCGGGTGTCTCGGGATCGGCTCGCCTGTCATGCGCTCGATCGATCTCATCGTGTCGGTGTCGGCAGGATGGTAAAATGAAATGGCTTTTCCTGTGCGTCCTGCGCGTCCTGTCCGGCCGATCCTGTGGACATAGTCCTCGGCGGTCTGGGGAAGGTCATAGTTGATGACGTGGGTGATCCCTTCGATGTCAAGGCCACGGGCCGCCACATCCGTTGCAACCAGAATCTTGAGGTCGCCTTTTCTGAATCTGGCAAGAACCCTGTTCCGGACATGCTGGGACTTGTCTCCATGGAGTGCATCTGTGGAGTATCCTTCCCCGGAAAGGGAAATGGAAAGTTCTTCGGCTCCACGCTTGGTTCTTGTAAAGACAATCGTCTGGCCCGTATGGTTTTTGACTGAGTCCAGGATCGTCTTGAGAATGCCCAGTTTCTGGGATCCGTGGGAGACGGTGACAATCTCCTGTTCGATCTGGGGCGATGAAGGCTCGCTTGAGTTCAGTCGAATGATCGCGGCATCTCTCTGGAATGATCTTGCAAGTTCCTGGATCCTTGGTGGAAGTGTTGCCGAGAACAGAAGAGACTGTCGATCCTGGGGAAGACCGGCGACAATGGCCTGGATGTCGGGGAAAAAGCCCATGTCGAGCATCCGGTCGGCCTCATCGATGATCACCATGGAGATGTGGGCAAGGTTGATGTTGCCCCGTCGAAGGTGATCAAGAAGCCGCCCCGGGGTGACGACTGCGATGTCCCATGGTTTTCTCAGCGACATTTCCTGGCGTCTGAGGTCTGTTCCGCCCACGAGAAGGATCTGTCGGGAACGGGTGTATTTGGAGTAGGACATGGCTGCAGAAAAAGTCTGGTTCGCGAGTTCCCTGGTTGGGGAAAGAATGAGAACGCGGAAGCCCTGCTTTGCCGTTCTGCTCTGGAAGATCCTGTGAAGTGCCGGCAGAAGGAATCCGCCGGTTTTTCCTGTTCCGGTCCGGGCGATGCCAAGGATGTCCCGTCCTTCGATGATCAGGGGAATGGTGGCGGCCTGAATCGGGGTGGGAACAAAATGCTCGATATCGTTTAAGGCCTTCAGTATTTCGGGAGCCAGACCAAGATCGGCGAAAGTGACTTGATCGACAGGTTCGTCTGCCTCGACATTTTTGACAGTGGGTGATTTGGGTTCAACGGATTGATTTTGGAACATGATACGAATACCTCCTAAGATTTTGGGCGCAGAAAGCTCCTGACCCGGTTGGGGGAAACCCCCTCCTGGCGAGTCGTTCAAGTCCAGAATGCTCTCCGTCGGACGGTATACAGAGAGGGATTGACTCCATCCCTCTCAGGCAACCCCCACGTTTGATGATC
>JAKAYF010000094.1 GCA_021816465.1 Nitrospirota bacterium | reverse complement strand
TGTTCCCGTAGAAAGCTGTTCCTCATTCCGTAATAGATGCTGCGGTCTGAAATGGGGCCAGTGGGATGGCCCGCTTTTTTGATGATAATGGGGTCTCTGGTATAGAGAACGCGGGTATGTTGATGAGCCAGAAAGCCATAGATCGAATCGTCGGAGCCAATAAAAAACCTCCTGTCGGGAAATCCTATTTTTTCGACGATTTCCCTGTGCACGAGCATTCCTTCAAAACATCCTGTATTGGTTTCGCAGTGGGTCAGCCCCTTCTGAAAGGAAATATCAGGAAGAAAAACCCTCCGTCCGGTTTTGGGGCTGATGTATCCTTCCCAATTGTGACGGGAGCCGTCCTCGAAGAGCTTGCTCGGGTGGATGCAGCGGGAGAGAGTGCGGAAGGAGAGGAGTTTTGCAAGAGTGTCTGGGAGCGGCTCGACATCGTCGTCCATGAGCCATAGCCAGTCGTATCCGGTCTGGAATCCGACCTTGACACCCTCGTGAAATCCACCGGCTCCTCCTGTGTTTTCCGCAAGCCGTCTATATGTAACCTTTGTCCCGGGACTTCCCGGAAGGGCTCCGGATGACTCAAAAGGCAGGTCAGTTTCGTTTGGAAGCGGAGCTGTTATGATCCCGCGTTCCATCAGATAGTCTGGCGTTCCATCGGTCGATGCGTTGTCGACCAGAATCAGGGCATCGAGTGAAGCGGTCTGTTTGCCCAGTCCTGACAGGCACTCTACAAGAAGTTTTTTTCGGTTGTAGGTGACAATGACCGCTGCCACTGTTTCCCGAAACGGTAATGGTTCCAGTGGGTTGCTCCTGTGTGTTGGGGCAGAATCCAGGTTTTGAAATGGATTGATGGCTGGAGTCAAGTTGTTTCCGTCACCCTTTAAGGATTCAGGCATTGACCTCTTCCAGCCGCTTTCTGAGTCCTTCGACCGCTGACAAGGCTGCGCCGACCACTTGATCCATGTTGTAGTAACGGTACTGGGCCAGACGGCCGAGAAAGGTTACGTTTTCTTCTTTTTCGGCCAAGGTCTGGTATTTTTTGAATAAAATATCATTTTCCGGCCGAGGAATGGGGTAGTAAGGGTCTCCGGTTGCCTGGGGGTATTCACGAACGATCGAGGTTCCGGAATGGGTTTCCCCGGTTAAATGCTTGAATTCCGTGATGCGGGTGTACTCGTGGTCATTTGGGTAGTTGACTGTTCCGACCGGCTGGAATTGCTCAACAGACGGCAGGTGTTCGTGTTCGAAGGTCAGGCAGCGGTAGGGAAGCTTTCCATGGCAATTTCTGAAATACTCGTCGATTTGCCCGCTATATACGACGTGTCTGGCGTTTGTTTTGTCCCGGATGGTTTCAAAGTCGGTATTGAGGTCGACTGAGATGTTGGGATGGTCCAACATTTTTGAGAACATGTAAGTGTAGCCTTTTTTGGGCATGGATTGATAAGTGTCGGTGAAGTAACGGTCGTCTCGATTGGTTCGGACAGGAACCCGGGAGGCGACGCTGGCGAAGAGCTCCGACGGATCAAGCCCCCATTGTTTTCTCGTATATCCCCTGTAAAATTTCTTGTACAGATCCCATCCAACGGTATTGACGATGACATCTTCGCTCGTTTTGATGGGATCTCTTGGTTCCCGGACTTTTTCAAAAAAGGCAACAAGTCCTGCCTCGTCGAGATTCAGGTTGTAGAGGCGGTTAACGGTATCGAGGTTTATGGGAATCGGGACAAGCTGACCGTCGACCGAGGCCAGTACCCGGTGTTCGTAGGGTCGCCATTCGGTAAAAAGGGAGAGATAATCGAAAACCTGGGCAGAGTTGGTGTGAAAAATATGAGGGCCATACCGATGAATGAGGATGCCGTTTGAGTCCGCTTCGTCGAAGGCGTTGCCTCCTATGTGGCTCCTCCTGTCGATTACCCGGACCTTATATCCAAGGCTTGCCATACGTTCTGAAAGGACACTACCTGCAAAGCCGGCTCCAACCACCAGAATGTCATGATTCATCAAGAGCTCCCATAAGAAAGGTAAGGTGAAAAAGTTGAGAACAGGAGTCCGGAAAAAATGCTCCATCCTAAGATCCTGTCAAGAATTGACGTCCTGATCGGAGCAAGTTTTATGCCCAACGAGTCTGTCTCTTGAGGAAGGGGACGCATTACTAGGCTACTAGGTCACCTGAATGTTGTAGTAATCCCGGTACCAGTCGGCAAAGTTCTGAACACCCTGTTCAATGGGGGTCATTGGCTTGAATCCGGTGACGTGCTCGAGCTCCGAGGTGTCGGCAAAGGTCGAAGTCATTTCGCCAGGCTGCTGGGGAAGCCATTCCTTGATGGCCGTTCGGCCCAGGGCTTTTTCCAGCAGTTCGATGTAGGTCATGAGTGGAATAGGGCTGCTATTGCCAATGTTGTAGACCCGGTAAGGGTCAGAGCTTGTTGCGGGGTCGGGGTTCTGTCCGTTCCAATCTGGATTGGGAACGGGAAGAATATCCTTGATCCGGACGAGGCTTTCGACAATATCGTCGACATAGGTGAAGTCCCGGATCATTTTACCTTCTCCAAAGACCGGAATGGGTTTGTTCTTTAAAATCAGATCGGTGAATTTGAAAAGGGCCATATCGGGGCGACCCCATGGACCATAGACGGTAAAGAATCGCAGTCCGGTACAGGGAAGTCCGTAGATGTGCGCATAACTATGCGCCATAAGTTCGTTGGCTTTTTTGGTGGCGGCATAGAGAGATAAAGGATGCTCGGTCGAATGATGCTCGGAAAATGGCTGTCGGGTGTTTCCTCCATAAATCGAACTTGACGAAGCATAGACCAAATGGCCTACCTTTGATTGCCGGCTTCCTTCCAGAATATTTCCGAAGCCGGCCAGGTTGGTGTCCACATAGGCAAAGGGATTCTCGAGGGCATATCGGACCCCCACCTGGGCTGCCAGATGGAATACGACATCGAAGGAGTTTTGTTCAAAGAGGGCAAGAAGGTCTTTTCGATCATCGACGCTGAGTTTGTGGAAGGTAAATCCTTTGAAAGAGAGAATCCTCTTTAGTCGATCCTCTTTCAAGGAGACAGCATAGTAATCATTCAGATTGTCGATTCCGGTGACGGTGTGTCCGTCAACAAGAAGACGCAGTGAAAGCGTTGAGCCGATGAATCCTGCAGCACCTGTGACGAGTATGTTCATGTGTTTTCTTCCCCCTTATTTTGTACTCCGGTCCTTTGTTGGAGTGACTTCGAGGACATCCTTGAAAAGCTTTGAACAGTATTGATCTAAAAATGGCACCATCATGGATTACCCGAAAGAATGTTAAGTGTTTCGGGTAATGCAGACAGTTTTTGGGGATCCAGGTCAGAGCAATCCCTGAGTGATTGTATGTCAACTCGTTGATGATCACTTCAAAAAATGAGAGATGCGTATTAAGGGCGAATACTCTGCTATTAAAATATGATTTCCTATGCAACTTTTTCATCAGGAAGATTCCTGGTTGAAGTTATATCAAGGCTGTCCTCATGTTACCGTTTGCATAGTAAATGCGAGACCAGGTTATTTTATAAAATATTTCGAACGAATGTGGAAATAAAGGAAAGCCTCACATTTGTCAGAATACCTTAATGTTTTTGAAAAACCTATCAGGGAGGAGTTCTGTTGAATAGATTGAACAGGATATGAAGTCAATGAATTCCCTTTAAGAAATAGGGTGATAGCGGGAGACAATCGAAAGAATTTGCCCTTATTTTTTTGTACCCGGATTTTCTGGAATGGATTTTGCTTAAGAGTTCCGGTAGAAAACTTATTCCTCCAGAATCCAGAAGTGAAGGTATGTGAGTTTTTAAATAGATGTTGCCTAGGCTTTCCTGAGACAATCACGCTCAAGCAAGCCGGAGCATAAGGCGTTTTTGTTCTGGCAGAAGTGATGAAGAGGGATAAATGTATCCGGCGTTTATCGCTCCCGATCGAATTATCTGTGACATTGTCTTAAACAAGCGAGTTCGCTATTGCTATGGCTCTAAAGTTATCGGGAACTTGGGAAGAGTGGATGAAGCGATGTGATGAAAAATGGGTTATGATGTCCGGAGATCGATATAGGAATGAGAAAAGGATATGGATAATGCGTGGCCCGGACGAAGTGCTTTCTTCTTCAAATGGAGTTCAAGGTAGGGTCTGACGGAAAAGAAAATCCGGGAAGATAGAGATAAAGATTCTGTTGATCGGAATCTTGAAAAAAAATGTGTGGCGCCTTGGCTATGAATCGGCAGATGGTCGATGTCTTTTAATTCTTGCAAAAACATGGGTTTTCTTCCCCAACAAATTTAAGGAATAACGATGGATAGACTTGTTGTCAACGGAAAACGATTTTCTCTCTTCTCTTTAACCGTTTCCATCCTTTTGATTGGATCCTTGTTTGGTGGGTGCAGCAAAAATCCTGCAGAGCTTCAAAAAAAATATATGGCCAGTGGCCTCGACTATCTTGCCAAAGGAAAAAGCAGCGAAGCCATCATTGAATTTCAGAATCTTCTGAAGATCAATCCAAAGTCCGCCCCGGGACACTTTTACCTGGGTGAAGGGTACAAGACCAAAGGCTGGATCAGTGATGCGATTCTCCAGTTCCGACAGGCATCGGATCTTGATCCCACCTACCTTCCCGCCCATCTTGAAATCGCCCGTTATGAGGTCAACAGTGCACAGTGGCCAGCGGTTCTTCCGGAGGTCCAGACAATTCTGAAGCTTTCCCCGTCAAATCCTGAAGGCTGGACATTCAAGGGACAAAGAGATCTGGCCCTTGGTGATACGACCAAGGCTCAGTCGGCACTCGCACATGCTCTTTCTCTGAAATCAGATTTTGTTCCGGCAATCGTGGCTATGGGTGATCTGGAACTGGCACTGAATCAGCCGGATAAAGCCAAGGATCTTTACCAGAAAGCCTTGAAGGATGCTCCAGACAACAGCCGCGCCTGGGTCGGACTCGGTAAAGTGGCTGAACAGAAAGGCCTAAAGGATGATGCCCTTGCCAACTATAAAAAAGCGGTATCAGTCGCTCCCACCAATATTCGCTCTTCAGTGATTTTGGCCAATTACCTCGCAAAGGAAGGACACTTACATCAGGCCATTGCCCAACTTCAGCTCCTTGCCAAGGGACATTCAGATATCCGGATTCCTTTGAAAATAGCAGAATATGACACACTGCTCGGTAAAAACGCTGAAGCTATTGCGCTTTTGCGCCCTTATGGGCAGCAGAAAGTTCCTATTGTGGAGCTCTATTTTGTTTTGGCAAAAGCTTACGAACAATCGGGAAACAAACCGAAGGCTCTTGAGAATGTTGACAAGCTTATGGCACTTAAGTTTGACAACCGGGCTATTTCAATGGCAGCGACCAATATCGAACTGCGGGAAGGCAATCCCACACAGGCGCTGAAGATCCTGTCTTCCCTCAAAGATCAAGAGAAAGATCTTCCGGGCTATTGGCTTTCGCATTCCACCGCCGAGCTTGAACTCGGGCATCAGGGGGCGGCCCTTTCCGATTTGAGAGACGCTACAGAAAAATATCCCGACAATGTTCCACTTGAACTGGCGTTGGAAAATGCTTATGTTGCGAATCAAAAGTCCTCAAGAGCCATGACCACACTGGAAAGGATCCTTGCGAAAAATCCGGACAACACTCAAGCGTTGGTCAGAAAAGCCGGTCTTCTTGCCCAGAGTCAAGGACTTTCTTCGGCGATCTCCTTCCTGAAAGAAAAAAGTCTTCTATATCCGAATAATCAGCAAATTGAGATCAGTTACATCCAGGCTCTTTCTGATAACAAGGAAACAGAAAAAGCCATCACCAACGCCAAGAGCTATCTCCAGGCTCA
>JAKAYF010000028.1 GCA_021816465.1 Nitrospirota bacterium | reverse complement strand
TCCGATCTTGTCGTCGAGTACTGGACGATTCTGGAGGAGATCCGGAGTTCTTCCGGTTTTGCCGATTTTTTGGGGGCTGCCCAGATTTTCCGATTAAAAAAGGACCAGTCGCCCATGACTCAGGAGCTGGCATTTTTCTTTCGGGATTATCCATTTTCAAGAAATCTCTACACTGGAGCAATTGATGTGCTCCGATATTTGAAGAGACTTGGACAGACAGTGATTCTAAGCGATGGTGATGCGATCTTTCAGCCTATCAAGATCGATCACTCGGGGATCAGGCGCGAAGTTGACAGCCATGTGCTGATCTTCATCCACAAGGAACGGATGCTCCCCAAAATCGAGGGGCTCTATCCTGCAGACCATTACGTCATGGTCGATGATAAGCTGCGGATCCTTTCCGAGATGAAGTCGATATGGAAAGACCGACTGACATCTGTTTTTGTTCGCCAGGGCCATTACGCCAATGATCCTGCCATTACGGCAAGGTATCCGAAGCCGGATGTGACCATTGACCGAATAGTGGATCTGCTCGATCTTCTTCCGTCCGAATTGGGCGGAACAATCAAAAAAGGAGAATCCAATGAAATCAGGTAATCCTGTTTCTCTTACCAATCTCTCCGAATGGTCAGACCTGTCAAGACACTATGAATTGATCAGCAAGAAAGATCTCAAGGCTCTTTTTGAGGAAGATCCTTCACGCGCTGATAAGTTTTCTCTGCAGGGGGCAGGTCTGTTTCTTGATTATTCGAAGAATCGCATTACAGCTGAAACGATGGAAAAGCTTTTCTCTCTCGCCAAGAGATGTGATGTTTCCGGGAAAATTGAAGCGATGTTCAACGGTGAAAAAATTAATCAGACGGAAAAAAGAGCGGTTCTCCATATTGCCCTCAGGGCTCCCTCCAGCCAGCATATTTTTCTCGATGGTGTTGATGTTGTGGGGGAAGTCCATGAAACTCTTTCCAGAATGGCCGACTTTGTCCGGCGCATTCATGATGGAACATGGAAGGGCTATACGGGAAAGCCGATCAGGAACATTGTCAACATCGGAATCGGAGGATCGGATCTGGGCCCGGTTATGGCGTATGAGGCGCTGAAGTTTTACTCCCATCGAGAGATGACCTTCCGATTTGTATCAAATATCGATGGAACAGATTTTGTCGAGGCAACACGAGACATAGACCCGTCCGAGACGCTGTTCATCCTTTCATCCAAAACATTCACAACGCTTGAAACGATGACCAACGCCTCGACGGCACGCAATTGGCTGTTGTCTGCTCTGGGTTCCCAGGATGCGGTTTCCCGGCACTTTGTTGCGGTATCAACCAATCGGGCGGAGGTCATGAAGTTCGGGATTGATCCCGAAAACATGTTCGGATTTGGTGACTGGGTGGGAGGACGATACTCGATGGATTCGGCGATCGGGCTGTCGATCATGCTCGCAGTGGGTCCCGTTCATTTTTACGAGATGCTGGCCGGATTTCATGAAATGGACGAGCATTTTAGAAAGACCCCGATGGAGGAAAATCTCCCTGTTATTATGGGGCTTTTGTCATTATGGGAGAATAATTTTTTTGGTTCGGCAACCCGCGGAATCTTTCCATATGAGCAATATTTGAAGCGTTTTCCGGCTTATCTTCAGCAGTTGACCATGGAAAGTAACGGAAAGCACACGACCATGTCAGGTAATCGTGTGACCTATGATACTTGCCCGGTGTTCTGGGGCGAGCCCGGTACAAATGGACAGCATTCTTTTTATCAGCTGATTCATCAGGGAACCCGTGTGATTCCTTCCGACCTGATCGGTTTTTTTCATTCTTTAAATCCTGTGGGGCCCCACCACCAGATTCTTCTGGCCAATCTTTTTGCCCAATCCGAGGCGCTGGCTTTTGGCTTATCTCCGGAAGCATTAAGGAAGCAGGGTGTTGCTGAGGAGTTGATCCCTCACAAGGTTTGTGAGGGAAATCGCCCTACGAATGTCATTCTTGCAGACAGGTTGACTCCAGCCACGCTCGGAAGGCTCGTGGCTCTTTATGAGCACAGTGTTTTTGTCCAGGGGGCCATATGGGAGATCGACTCTTTTGACCAGTGGGGTGTGGAACTGGGGAAAGTTCTGGCACAGAGGATTATTCCGGAATTAGGGGAGCAGTCTGGCCCGGCTCTTTCGCATGATTCTTCCACGAATCGATTGATTGAACTTTTTCGTAAAAAAAGGCTTAAGGGGGCCTGAGGGTATCTCCCTATAGCGTTATTGATTGAGGTTGTTTTTTGAAGGTCGTTCCATCGTTCTGTGACCTTTGATTTTTTTGTTTCATTGATGGTATTATTCCACTTCGCATTTTGAGATCACTCGTAATTTGGAAAGATTTTTAAGGAAGGTGGGAGTGGCATGGCGGGTTTTGCTGTGGTCCGTACGGGCGGAAAAATGTATCGCGTAACCCCGGGCCAGATTTTGGTTGTTGAAAAGATTGATGGAGAAGGCGAAGTCCTTCTGAAGGAAGTTCTGATGGTCTCCGATGAGGCAGGGACTGTTTTTGCCCAGGGCGAGAAATCCATTGGTGTTTCTGTTCGTGCCCGGATCCTGTCGCAGGAACGTGATCAGAAGATCATCGTCTTCAAAAAGAAAAAGCGCAAGAACTACCGCCGGAAACAGGGTCATCGTCAATCGGTGTCGAGGATTCGGATCGAGGAAATTATTCGGGGCGCATAATCCCGGTCGACGGATTGTTTTTTCTAAACAGGTTGTTGAAGGAGTTTCGTAATGGCACATAAAAAAGGGGTGGGCTCCACCCGTAATGGACGCGACTCTGAATCCAAGCGTCTGGGAGTCAAGCGTTCTGATGGTCAGTTTGTATTAGCTGGAAATATTCTGGTCCGCCAGCGGGGAAGTAATTTTTATCCAGGTGAAAATGTTGGTATCGGACGGGATTTTACGCTTTATGCGCGGGAATCCGGTTTGGTCAAATTCACCAGCGGTGGGCAGTCGAAAAAAGTTCATGTGCTTCCCCGGGTCTCCCAGGAGATGCCGGTTTAGTCCGGAAGGAATCTCCCCTTGCCCCAGTTTGTAGATGAAGCCCGCATTATTGTCGAGTCCGGAAAGGGCGGGGCGGGGGCTATCTCGTTCCGTCGCGAAAAGTTTGTTCCAAGAGGTGGTCCTGATGGAGGTGACGGAGGCCAGGGTGGCAGCGTCATTTTCATCGGCACCAATCGCCGTTCAACCCTCCTTGACTTCAAGCATCGTTCCCATCTCATTGCCACGCCAGGTGGTCCAGGTCGTGGAAAGAACATGCACGGAGCGAACGGTCGTTCTCTAAGGCTTGAGGTGCCGCTTGGGACCCAGATCTTTGATGACGATACGGGTGCCCTTCTTTTTGACCTCACCGTTCCAGAAGAATCCGTCGTTGTGGCTCGAGGTGGTCGAGGTGGTCGTGGAAACGCCCACTTTGCGACCGCTACGCGTCAGACTCCCGACTATGCCGATGCAGGAGTTGCTGGCCAGTCGCGCCGCCTCCGTCTTGAACTCAAGGTTATGGCGCGTGTCGGCCTTTTGGGATTTCCCAACGCGGGAAAATCAACATTCCTTTCGAGAGTGACCAGAGCCCATCCCCGCATTGCATCCTATCCATTCACAACACTCCATCCCCATCTTGGAGTTCTTGTCATGGGACACTCTCCAAATGAGCAGGAAATTGTGATTGCCGACCTTCCCGGGTTGATCGAAGGTGCACATGAAGGAAAGGGGCTGGGAACCCGTTTCCTGAAACATGTAGAGCGGACCCGGATTCTTCTTCATTTTCTTGACTTGTCCCATGAGGGAGCAGAAGATCCGGCAGAGTCCTATTCCATTATTCGCCGGGAGCTTGAGCTCTATGATCCGGAGTTGATGGAAAAGCCTGAGCGGGTGGTTGGTACAAAACTTGATGCGGCTGATCCCTTGAGGGTGGAGAAGTTCTTGGCGTTTGTCAGGGAAAAGAATTTTCCTGAACTCATGATTTCCTCCCAGACGGGAGAAGGAATGCCCCGCCTCATGGAAGAACTGGCGATTGTTCTGGCTGAGGAAGAGCGTCTGGAAAAAGAGGAAAAGCGAATAAATGCTTCTGGTATGACCGTCCACAAAGCGGAGTCCGATGATGCTCCGGAAGAAAGAAACCCTTCTCCGGTTATTGCGTGAGCGAACGGTCCTGCCTGTCTTTTGATCCTGATCTTGCCCGGCTTTCCAGCATCTATGGAAAGATGAGAACCCTGGTGATAAAAGTTGGTTCTGCTGTGTTGACTGCTTCAGACGGAGGAGTCTCCGTCAAGGCGCTTTCCCTGATTGCGGGAGAGGTTCAGAAACAACGTGCTCGAGGAATATCGGTTGTCATCGTCTCTTCCGGAGCGGTGGCTGCCGGTCGAAAGACTCTGTCGCTTGGACGCAAACCTCTTTCCCTTGCGATGAAGCAGGCAGCAGCGTCCGTCGGGCAAAATCGTCTGATGTGGAGCTGGGAAAAAGCTCTTTCCCGCCACAAGATCACCGCAGCACAGGTACTCCTTTCACCATATGATGTGATCGAGAGGGACCGTTTCACCAATCTCGACCGGACCTTCGAGACGCTTCTTTCACTGGGTATTGTTCCTGTTGTCAACGAAAATGATTCAGTTGCCACTCAAGAGATCCGCTTCGGGGATAATGATCAGCTTTCGGCAAAAGTCGCTGCCATCGTCAGGGCAGATTTTCTTCTGATCCTGTCGGACGTGTCGGCTCTTTTTACCGCAGATCCCCGGATTGATTCGTCCGCCAAACGTGTGGCCTATGTTCCGGCTGTCACGTCTGATATCCGGAAAATGGCAGGTATCTCGCGCTCGGGACTGGGAACCGGAGGGATGTCTTCAAAGGTTCTTGCTGCTTCAGACGGAGGTTCCTGGGGGTTGCCTGTGGGTATTGTCGGGGGAATGAAGCCCAGGATCCTTGATCGTTTTTTTCTTGGCAAAGAGGGCACGCTATTTGACGCAAAGTCCATCCCCCAATCAAGCAAGAAGGTATGGATCGGATATTTTTCCAGACCAAGTGGAGACCTTGTTTTGGACGCTGGTGCAGTGGAGGCGATCAAAAGGCGTAAAACCAGCCTCCTTTTGCCCGGTATCGTTCGGACGGAAGGAGATTTCTCAAAAGGAGATGTTGTTTGCCTCCGTTCAATGGACGGACAACTTGTTGGCAAGGGTATCACCAGACTTTCTTCAATGGATATCAGGGGAAACCCGGTATCCGGCGGGATCATTGTCGTGCACGTCAATGATCTGTCTTTGCTGGATGACCAGAACGATCAGAAGGAATTGAGGCCATGTTAGAACAAACCCAGCCATACACACAGGAAGCCTTGAGTGATGGAGTTTCCCGGGCCAGAAGAGCTCTTGGTGATTTTTCACTGCTTTCAAGCCGGAAGAAAAATGAAGTTCTCATTCAACTGGCCGAGGCACTTCTGGACGAGAAGGCCGATATTTTGTCGGTCAATCAAGCCGACTATCAGAAAGCTGTTTCTTCCGGGCTGGACCCCGCGATGTGTGACCGCCTCCTTTTGACTGATAGTCGTTTTGCCCAGATGGTTGCCGGATTAAGGGATGTGGCGGCGCTTCCTGATCCTGTGGGGACGGGTGTGTCTTCCTGGGAAAATGCCGATGGCTTGAAAATTGAAAAGATCAGGGTTCCCCTCGGACTCGTTGGTGTGATCTATGAGGCTCGTCCAAATGTTACGGTCGAAGTCTTTTCCCTGTGTCTCAAGGCTGGTTGCCCGATTGTCCTGAAAGGTGGATCTGAAGCCTTCAATACAAACATGAAACTTGTCGGGGTTGTCAAAAAGGTTCTGGCGCTTTCAGGAGTCAATGTCGACGGAGTTTTTTTTCTTCCATGGACGGACAGGAATGTTGTTATCGATCTGGTGGAAAATACCGATCTCGATGTTATTATTCCGCGGGGGGGGGCCGGATTGATGGATATCGTAACCCGACATTCACGGGTACCGGTTCTTCGCCATGATCGTGGACTTTGCCATATTTATGTTGGCGCTTCTGCAGATGAGGAAATGGCTCTTTCTGTGGTCCTCAATGCAAAGACAAGCCGGCCCTCGACCTGCAATTCGATGGAGACCCTTCTGGTCGATGCCAGGAAAGAAGCGTTTCTTTGGAAATTTCTTGCCATCTGCCATGAGAAAGGGATCAGGGTTATGGGTTGTCCTGTGACAAGAGGGCTCGATCCGACGGTAGAAGAGGCAACTCATGAGACTTACAACACCGAGTTTCTTGATCTGACACTCAATTGTCGCGTTGTGGACGGGATTGATACCGCCTTGTCCCATATACGCAAATTTGGGTCAGGCCACACGGAGGCGATTATTACCTCGGACGTACGGGAAGCAGACCGGTTCTGGCGGGAGGTTGATGCTTCCTGTGTGATGGTTAACGCGTCTACCCGGTTGCATGACGGTTTTGCTTTTGGCCTGGGTGCGGAGGTCGGCATCTCCACCACGCGTATCCATGCCCGGGGGACGATGGGGCTTGCCGAACTGACCACAACAAAATATCAGGTTTGGGGAAACGGGCATCTCCGGAAGTCCTGACATGTCGATACTTCCTGAAGTGGCCATTTATGGTGGGGCTTTCAACCCCATCCACGAGGGCCACCTTTCTCTGGCAAGAGAAATCCAGAACCGTTTTCGTATTTCCAGAATACTCTTTGTTCCTGCAGGCAGGCCCCCCCACAAATTTCTTGCGGGTGATCCCGGTCCGGACCACCGTTTTGAAATGCTCAAGGAGGCAATTGCCGGGCACCAAGGCTGGGAAGCCATCCCCATCGAGATTGAAAAATCAGGCGTCTCCTATACTGTTGACACTCTTCAGGAGATTCATTTGCCGGGACGTCCGTGGCTTCTTCTCGGAACTGATGCTTTTGAGGGCTTCCTTTCCTGGAAGGACCCGACCACGATCCTGGCCAGAGCGGACCTTCTCGTCGCTTCCCGGCCCGGAACCTCCTTTCTGGAAATCGTTCCGGTTGTTTCGGCCCTGTTCTCTCTTCTTGGAAAAAATGGATCGGCTCTCACACCGGAGGATGCCTGTCTTCTTGACTCCGGAGAGATGAGTCTCTGGATGAGAATTTTTCATGAATGTTCGTTTCGTTTGGCTCTTGTCCGGGCAGACACCCCGGACATTTCTTCGACGATGGTTCGGGGTGTATTGTCAGGGGTGAAGGATCCTTCTCTGGAAAAGAAGAAAATCTTGCCCGCAAGTGTCAAATCCTATATTGTTGAAAAGGAGTTGTTTGTGAAGGATGATTTGTCTAAAGAAGCAATGCCGGGAAAGTCATCAAGGACTGTTTCGTCAGGAGAAAAATCAGGACATGATCCCATGGTCAATATGATTGATCTTCCGGAAGATGTTCCTGCGTCAATGGCCCGCTTCCTCCTCGACCGCAAGGTTGGGAACATCTGGGTGATGAGTCCCGGAGCAGAGTGCAGTTATGCCGATCACCTGATCATCGGCGAGGTTGAAAATGAACGTCATCGTGATGCGGTGATGGATGCGTTCGATCAGCGCTTTACGAAACGCGGCGAGCCGTTTCTCTCGGAAAAAGGACCCATCTGGAGCCTGATGGATTTCGGAGATGTGGTCATCCACCTTTTCTTGTCCGCCGGGCGGCGTCTCTACCGCCTTGAGGATCTCTTTCCGACGGTTTCTTTGTGGGTCCTGTCCCATGATGGGCATTTTGAGGTAAGGAAACCTGAAGATCGCCATGCTCCAAACGATGGTGGAACGTATCTTTCCATTCCGGAGCCCAATCGCTTATGACGCGATTTCTTCTGCTGGTCCTGATTTTATCTCTTGTTTATCTGGTCAAGCTTTTCGAATGGAATCCCCGTTCATTTCCATTCGAATTTCTGCCTGGCAGGACCGTTTTGCTTCCGGAGGTAGCGCTTATGGTGCTGGCCCTCGTCGTTGGGGCCGCATTCATTTTGATGGTGAACGGAGTTGGAGATGCACTCAAATGGTTCCGGTCTCTCAAAAACATCCAGGAAGAACGAACGGAAGAAAAAGCTGAAATTCTCTGGAAGAAAACCAGGGAGGAGCTGAATCGTTCCCATATTCCCCAGGCAATGACCCTCCTGGATCGTCTTGTCGCCATCATGCCAAACCACACCGCTGCACTTTATCTTCTCGGGAATCTGAAGCGACAGGGGGGTGATTTGACCGGAGCAATCCGTATACACAGACGCGCCCGTGTCTTTGACGAAGAAGATGTTCGTCTCATCCAGGCCCTTGCCACTGATTATGAGCGTGCAGGCCGTCTCGATGACCAGTTGGCCCTTTACAGGGAATATTTCAAGAAGGAGGGAAAAAACGCCCTGCTGCTGGGAAGCTTCAGAAATCTTCTCGTTCGTATAGAGCGATGGGATGAAGCGCTTGATGTGCAATCCGTTTTGTCCCGTTCTTTCCAGAAGGGTGATCGTCGGGAGAGAGAAATCACTTTTCTCGTCGGGATCAAATACGAAGCCGGCCGCCAGTTGGCCAAGGAAGGAAAATCAGACGCCGCCAGAAGGCTGTTCAGGAGTGCCCTGAAGATCAACCATTCTTTTGTGCCTGCGAGAGTCGCTCTCTCAGAGGCACAGGACAGTGAAGGTCGTGGAAAAGAGGCGCTTGAAACCCTTCTTGAAGGGTGGTCGAGAGACCGTGACATGGTCTATCTCGACAAGATCGAAGAACTGGCTCTTGACCGTGGAAATCCTGATTTGATTCTCTCCCTTTATGAGCGGCTCGTTCATGATTTTCCGGATGAGTCGGCTTATTTCCTTGGACAAGCTCGTTTGTTGGCCCGTCTGATGATGGTCGATGAAGCGATTGATCTCCTTGAATCGATCGATGGGCGCGTCAACTGGGACGGAAGTTTTCATCGCCTGAGGGGAGAGCTTTACCTGAGAAAGGGAGACCAGGGTAATGCGTTGGAGGCGTTCAGAAAAGCCTCTCTTGCGGGGACTGTTTCTGAGAGATATTACTGCAGGAGCTGTGAAACACGTTTTTCTGAATGGGATGGCCGATGCCCTTCCTGTCGCAGGTGGAATACGATCACTGTTTATCCCGGTTATAACAGGGAAGAGCCATCAATGCCTTCTTCTCCTGAGTATGTCTCTTCCGAAGACAGCGTTTTTGGTTCGGAGTTCGACGAATATACACCGCTGGCTTTTTAGTCGCCTGATTGCCGGTGATCTCATTTGCCACTTGTCCTCATTGTCTTGATCCGGTTCCGGCCTTCAAGTCCCTGTGCCCCTCCTGTATGGAGCTTTTTTTGCATGAAAGCCGTTTTTCTCCATCTCCTGTAAGTCTTGTTTCTGATCTTTGGATCCAGGGCGCTTTCAGCCACCAGGGAGTCGTCCGTTCTCTTTTTACCAGAGCCAAATTTTATGCAGACCAGAGAGCCCTCAAGCTTCTTTTGGACCATGGAATTTCCCGGCTTGGGATTCCGGGAGAAAAAGCGGTTCTTCTTCCCGTTCCTCCGAATAAAGGGCGACTTCTTAAAAGGGGACAATCGATGGCCGACCGCATGGCGGTGTTGTGGGGCAGGTCATGGGGGTTGCCCTGTAACTTCAACGCTGTGAGCAGGAAAGACAATCTGGAATCAAAATTGATGGGACGAAGTGGAAGGGTTTCATTGAATAGCAATGATCGCTGGTCTTTTGTGGAAAGGCTGGACAAATCTCCTGTCGTTTTGGTGGATGACCTGGCTACCACAGGATGGACGCTGAAGACTCTTGCTCAAGGACTTGAGGAGAGGGGAGTCTTTGTGGCAGGAGCGGTTGTTCTATGTGTGCGTGAACGATTTCATGGTGATCCGGGGATGGGTGTCGGTCATGAAGCCTGAATCCCGGACACCGTCTCAGGAAGAGACTGTGCATGAGGTCAACGAATGGCTGTCTCGTATAGCCAAAAGCCTCCCTGAGTTTCGTGATCGCTCCGGACAGCGTGAAATGATTGAGCTCGTCCGTCAGGTATTTTCCCGTACCGGCCAGTCCGACGGCGTGGATGCTGCCGGTCGCTCCCTTCTGGTTGTCGAAGGACCTACGGGGACAGGCAAAACACTCGCCTATCTGTTGCCGGGTATCATCATGGCAAGACATCTTGAACGTCGCCTGGTTGTTTCTTCGGTCACAGTGGGACTGCAGGAGCAGCTCGCATTGAAGGACATCCCGTTTCTTGAGGAGCATTCCGGCTGGTCCCTGACTCATGCAATAGCGAAGGGCCGTGGCCGCTATGTCTGCGAGAGGGACCTGTCTCTTTTTGCTGATGGGGGATTGATCCCGCCCCCTGGAGCAAAGGATCTTTTGCAGAAGATGGAAAAGGCTCTGGGGAATACATGGGATGGGGACCGGGATTCCTGGCCGGGTGTCATGGACGACCGGATCTTTTCCCTCGTTGCCAACCGGGCCGAGAGTTGCAGCGGAGCCCACTGCCAGTACTATGAAGATTGTCTTTATTTTAAGAACCGGAAACTTCTTGATCATGTGGATGTTGTTGTTACCAATCATGACCTGCTTCTGGCGGACTCCCTTCTTGGAGGGGGTGTTGTTCTGCCATCGCCGGGATCTTCCCTTCTTGTGGTGGACGAAGCTCATCATCTTCCTAAAAAAGCAACAGAGGCTTTTTTGTCAGATATTTATCTGGAGTCTTCTCTGGTTTTTTTGTCAGATATTCCAGCTGCCATGGCCAATGGAGTTTCGGTCATGGGGACAAAGGAAGTTGGGTCGGATGTTGTGGCCTGTCAGGAAGCTGTTGTGCATCTTTCTCCAATTTTGTCGGGTATCTCTCATTTCCTGGAGAAAAATTGGCCGTTTCAGCTCCCAAAATCGATCAGGGAGGATGTTTCTTCCGGAATTTTTTCGGGAGTTGGGGAACAATCGACCTGGCGTTTTTCAAGGGGAGTTCTTCCGGAAAGGCTGGTGTCAGATCTGTCGTTGGCACATGAGCACTTTTCTGTACTCAAAACGAGTCTTTCCCGCCTTAGGGATGCTCTCTCCCAGAGACTGTCGGCATCGGGTGGCGGTGACCGTCTGCTGGAAAGGGGGCTTCTCGAGACAGGAGGTCTTCTTCGAAGAGTTTCCGGACTGGTTCGATTCACGGAAAACATTGCTGTAAAAAAAGAGCGTGAAGAGGTTCCTACCGCCATCTGGGCTCAGCGGGTCATCCAGGGGGGGATCCCCTCTTTTTCTCTCCATGCGGGACCTGTGATGGCCGGTGGTCTCCTGAAAGATCTCGTCTGGTCAAGATTCTCTGCAGGAGTTGCCACATCCGCAACGTTGACCGCCCTGGGAAGCTTCGATCATTTTCTTTCCCAGTCGGGATTGTCCCTTTTTCCAGAAGTGACGGTCAGGAAACTGGAATCCCCCTTTGATCACGGTCGTCAGGGAGTCTTGTCAATCCCGTACATGAAGTCTGATCCAACAGATACAACAGGGCACACAAGGGAGGTTGCCAGCTGGATCAGTAACCGCATTCATCCCCGGGAGGGTGCTCTGGTCCTGTTTTCTTCCCGAAGACAAATGGAGGATGTTAGTGCCCTCCTTCCTCCTGGTGTGCTCACAAGACTTCTCGTTCAGGGGAGACTTTCCAGGGAAGGTCTTCTTGAAATCCATCGGGAAAGAGTCGAAAGAGGCGATGGCAGCATTCTTTTTGGACTGGCATCTCTGGCGGAGGGACTTGACCTTAAGGGACCCCTCCTCACACATGTGGTGATTGTCCGGATTCCTTTTTCTCCTCCCACGGAGCCGATCGGAGAGGCGTATTCCGAGTGGCTTGAAGATCAGGGGGGAAACTCTTTTCGTCAAATTCAGCTACCCCAGGCTTCGCTCCGGCTGATCCAGGCGGTCGGTCGCCTGATCCGATCCGAAACAGACTGGGGTGTCGTATCGATCCTGGACAGAAGAGTTGTGACAAAGTCTTATGGCCGCCAACTCCTTAAGGCCCTTCCTCCCTTTCCTGTGAAAATAGAGTACTCGGAGGAGGGTGAGCGTTAAGAGGCATGGCTGGTTTGCTTGTCTTCGTACATTCCTTTATCGGCAATGAGGAGAAGTGCATCGAGAGTTTCTCCGTCTTCCGGGTAGGTGGCAACTCCGACACTTAATCCGAAACGGACAGGAAAATCTTTGGGAAGAAGGGATGGTTGGAGAAGTGTCTTCTTGAGTCTCATGATCAGGTCGTTCTGTTCTTCCCTGGAAATCTTTCCCCTGATGATCGCGATAAATTCATCGCCACCAATTCTGGCAAGAAGATCTCCTTCCCTGAGTGCTGTCTGGAATCGCTTGACTGCATTTTTCAGGACCATATCCCCCACGTCATGACCAAGGCGGTCGTTTATGGATTTAAAGTGATTTAAATCAAGAAAAAGGAGAAGGAATGGAAATTCTTTATTCCTGTCCTTGAGTATTTCGATCCTGATCCATTCCTGCAGGAATCTTCGGTTGGGAATTCCTGTCAGTTCATCGTGAGAAGATTCGTTCTCAAGACGTTTCATAAGTCTGCTGTTCTTTCGAATCTCCCCGAGGATAATGAAAAGGGCGATTATGATGAACGAAACGGAGCCGCCCATAAAAATGAGGAAGTTCCTTTTCACATTCCTGCGGTCTTTGTAGGTGCGGGCTTCAATAAGAACAATTTCCCTGTTCTGGGTTAAAAGAATATTGCCGATGGAAGAGCGAAGGTTGTCCATCCTCCTTTTTGGTTCTCCTGTGGTGACTATTTGCAGAGCCCTCTTCTGTCCGGAGACCTCCTGTGTGACGATAGCACGGTTTAAGATGGATATCTCTCTGGCAAGCAGCTGCCCGGAAGCTTCTGCCTGGGCAAGAATGGCCGGAGATTTTTGGCTGGCCGATAACAGCATGTCAAGGTGGGCAAGAATCGACGTCCGGCTATTCTGGTAAGGCTCAAGATAAGAAGAATCTCCTGTCAGCAAAAATCCCCTTTGCCCGGTTTCAAGATCTTTGGCGTCTGAGAGGAGTTTGAGGGAGAGAGTGATGATACGGTGATGGAAAAGGAGGCTCTTGAAGTCTTTTTTGAACTGGGCTCTCTTGAGGGAGGTCTGGATTCCGAACACAAGGGTTATTCCGACAAGAAAAGCGATGAGGGCTCCGACTGACCAAGCCAGGCGATTTTGCAAGGAAAACCTCATGGGTAGATATTTGTGGTGTTTGGATCCTGCGCCATACTATACTTGTGTCCCTTAAAACGGTAAATACCAGCCCTGACGATGAGGACAAGGAATGGTTTTATTTGATATAATCGACGCATGAGATGATCCGGTCTGTGCGCCGGAACGGTTTTGTATGGAAATGGGTTAATCAGCCTGCGTGTCAGGTATGGGGGAGATGTGAGATGAGCTCGATGAATTCATGGAACATGGCCGGTGGCCGGAATGTTGTTGAAGGCCTTAGAAGTTCTGCCAGTCAGGGAAAGTTTATGGTGCGGGTTTATAGCCTTCTGGGTTTGACTCTCCTTGTTTCTGCCTTGGCTACCTTTTGGGGAATGGAGCAGGGGCTCGGGACCATGCTGAGACACCCGATCATCCTAATGGTGCTCAATTTCGGAATCCTTTTTCTTCTGATGGCTGTCCAAAGGGTGCCGGTCGTGAATGTCCTTGTGACGCTTCTTTTTGCAGGAGTCATGGGAGCTTCGCTTGGACCTGCCATCGCCCAGGCGGTGAGTCTTCCGGGTGGAGCCGGGATTGTCACAAATGCTCTTCTTCTGACAACCGCTATCTTTTTCAGTCTGAGCCTTTATGCGATGGTGTCCGGGAAATCTTTCTCTTTCCTGGGCAGCTTCCTTTTTACAGGTCTGATCATTGTCGTCATTCTCTCTCTGGTTCAGATCTTCTGGCATCCTGCCTTTCTTCAGGTGATTGTTGCTGGAATGGGAGCACTGGTCTTCTCCGGTCTGATCCTCTTTGATACTGCCCGGATCCTCTCCTCTTCCGAAGAGGAAATGACACCTGTCATGGCCGTTGTATCCCTTTATCTTGATGTCCTGAACCTGTTCCTTTCACTTTTGAGGATCCTCGAAATTTTTCGCGGCAGGGATTGATATGTTGAACTTTCATTTATTGACTGTGGAGGGTATTGATGCTTAAAGAGTCACAATGGATCTGGATGGATGGCAAGATGGTTCCATGGAAAGATGCCAATGTCCATGTACTGACACACTCTCTCCATTACGGAATGGCTGTTTTCGAGGGGATCAGGGCCTATTCCGGTCCCGGGGGAACTTCCATTTTCCGTCTTGCTGAACACACCCGGCGTCTGGTGAACTCTGGCAAGGTCATGCTCATGAAATCACCGTATTCGGAAGAAGAGTTGATGGATGCCACATGCAGGGTTGTGAAAGAAAACAACCTCTCTTCCTGCTACATTCGCCCGTTGATGTATGTCGCTTATGGAGACATGGGGATCTATGCCCGACAGAACCCCATCTCTGTCTCTATTGCTGCCTGGGAATGGGGTACTTATCTTGGAGAAGAAGGCCTTTCCAAGGGGATCAGGGCAAAGATCAGCTCTTTTTCACGTTTTGGTGTCAACACGTTTTTGAACCGGGCAAAGGTTTCCGCCCATTATGTCAATTCTCAGCTGGCAAAGTGGGAAGTCAAGATGGCTGGTTATGATGAAGCGATCCTCCTGGATCAGGACGGATACGTTGCTGAAGGTCCCGGAGAGAATATTTTTATCGTTTCGGGTGGTGTCCTTAGAACTCCTGCCCTGAAAACAGTTCTGGACGGGATTACGCGTAACGCGGTTCTGACTCTTGCACAAGAAGCAGGCATTCCTGTCTGGGAAGGGATGTTGACTCGGGATGACCTCTACCTTGCGGATGAAGCGTTTTTTACGGGAACCGCTGCAGAATTGACTCCGATTCGGGAAATTGACGAGCGTATGATCGGGGCCGGTCGTCCGGGACCTGTAACGCTTGCGCTGCAAAAGGCTTTTTTTGATGTTGTTCATGGCAATGTAAAGGATCATCCCGAATGGCGCCATCCGGTGGCCGGCCGGCCTTCCGGAACATAATCCAATGAGTCAAACTCCCCGGGGCACCCGCTCCGCCACCCCCGGGGATCTGACCTGGGCCAGTGCGCTTCCCCAGAACACTCTTTATCTCCTCGATGGTTTTGGATATATCTTCCGGGCCTATCACAGCCGTGTTGACTTTACGACTTCAAAGGGGCTACCTACCGGCGCGTTTACTGTTTTTGCCAATATGCTTCTGTCGATTCTCCGGGACTTTAGACCAGTCTATCTGGGAGTGATCTTTGAAGGCCAGGGGAAGAGTGTCAGGTCAGAGATTCTTCCTGCAATCAAGGCCAATCGTCCTGCTCCTCCCGAGGATTTTCTGATTCAGGTCCCATACATTGAGCGATTGATCGCTGCTTTGGGTCTTTCGATCATGTCTGCCGACGGATATGAGGCAGATGATGTTATTGCGACTTTGGCTCACCGCTGGATTGAACGATATCCGGAAGACTCCCATGTTGTGGTGATGTCTGCGGACAAGGACCTTCTCAATGTGGTCTCCGATCATGTGACAGTTTTTGATCCAATGACAAAGAAACGTTTTGGAGTTCCTGAAGTCATTGAACGTTGGGGCGTTCTCCCCTCCCAGATTCCGGACCTTCTGGCCCTGATGGGAGATACTTCAGACAATATTCCGGGTGTTCCAGGAATTGGTCCGGTGACGGCAGCAAAGCTTCTGGGACGTTCGGGCGACGGAGTCGAAACATTGCTTTCCCGGGTTGAAACAGTGACTCCGCCGCGGATCAGGGATCTTTTGCTTGCCAACAGGGAGGGGATCCTCCTGAGCAAGAAGGTGACGATCCTTCATGACAGGCTACCGGTTGAAGCTTCTCCAAAATCACTTTCCCTGCACGATCCGGATTTTTCTGCCCTTGAAGGATTATTGAAAGACCTCGAGGCTCCATCTCTCTGGACGCGGATCAGGTCATTGAAAGGAAAAGATCCAGAACCTTCGCCTCATGTTAAAGAGATGGGGCAGGAGGGCGTTGAGTCGGAACGGCCACATCTGGTTCCTTTCGCAACCCTTCCTTTAAAGCATGGAATAGATCCTGTTTCTCCGGAAGAAATCTGGTATCACGGTCCGGATCGATCCATCCTGTTTTCGAGGATCAACAGTTCTGGGCTGAACGAGATTATCCGGGACATTTCAGAGCCTGTCTGGGTATCCGACAGCATTCTTCTTTATCGCCACTGGCCCGAGCTTGCGCTCCCCAAGATTGCTTTTGACCTTGTTCTGGCCGCTTATCTCCTTGATCCGGGACACCGGGAAAACTCTGTTTCGGAGATTGCGGCGCGCCACTTTCTGAAAGCGGAAGGGGATCGTCGGCAATTGGTCCGGGACCTGTATCAGATTCTTCATGGGGAGATTGGCCGTTACGGTCTTGCTTCTGTTCTTCTGGATGTTGAGGTGCCCCTTTCAGCAATCCTCTCGAGGATGGAGAGGAGGGGGGTGTTTATTGACAAGGAGCAGATGGAAGCACTGAGGCACCTGTTGTCAGGTCGTCTTTCTGCAATGGAAGCAGAAATTCACAAGTTGGCAGGAGAGACTTTTCTTATTCTCTCGCCAAGACAGGTAGCCCGTATCCTTTTTGAAAAACTGGCCCTTCCGACTGCAAGAAAAGGCAAGACTGGATTCTCGACAGATGAGGAGACTCTTGAGGCCCTTCGGGAAAAGCATCCATTGCCCGGGATGATTCTTGAGTATCGACAGCTTTCGAAGCTTCTTTCGACCTATGTTGAGGGTATTTCTTCCAGAATGGACGAGAGTGGCCGTCTGCATGGACAGTTTCATCAGAACGTAACCGCGACGGGAAGACTCTCTTCGTCTGATCCAAATCTTCAGAACATACCAATACGTTCCGAGTTGGGACTTGAGATACGAAAATGCTTCGTATCTCCTCCGGGATATCTCCTTCTCTCGGCAGATTATTCCCAGATCGAACTCAGGCTCCTGGCTCATATGTCCGGTGATGCCTCTCTTGTGGATGCGTTTGTGCAAGGGGAGGATATCCATTCCAATACGGCAAGAAGGCTGTTTGGGGAGCCAGTAACGCCTGACTCCAGGAGACGCGCCAAGACGATCAATTTTGGCATTCTCTATGGAATGTCTTCATATAGCTTGTCCCAGAGCCTGGGAGTGACTGCATCGGAGGCAAAAGAGGTGATTGACCGGTACTTTTCCGCTTATCCCGGAATCCAACCTTTTTTTTCTTCCATATTGGATGAAGTCCGGTCAACCGGGATAGTCCGGACAATCTCCGGAAGGATCCGTCGCATCCCGGAGGTTCAATCCCGGGATAGAAGGATTCGCGAGTATGGAGAACGAATGGCGGTCAATACAGTCTTGCAGGGGTCAGCTGCGGACCTGATCAAGAAATCCATGGTGGATCTGTCAGGTGTTCTTGACTCTTTTCCCTCCGGGGAGGCTGGTCTTCTTGTTCAGGTGCATGATGAACTTCTGCTTGAGGTCATGTCGTCAAGGGTTGAGGAGATTTCCTTGATGCTGAAGAATGTGATGGAGAAGGCCCTTGTCCTGAAAGTTCCTCTGGTTGTTTCGACCGGATGGGGAAAAAATTGGGTTGAGGCCCATCCGGCGTGATGTTTTCTGACCAATCGATAATGGTTTATTTAAGGTGGGGGAGTAATGGAACTTAGAGGTACGACCGACCAGCATGCACTTCTTGAGGGCTTGAATATGCCGATGCTTGAGATGGCCCTGATGACAGCATTGGTTGCGATTTTGGTGGCTCTTCTGGGAACAGTCATGATCCTCAGACACTACAAGGGAACATCCGAGGAGCAAAAAGTCCGGAAAGTCGCCAGGATTGGGTGGGTTGGGCTGATTGTATACCTTCTTGTCTTCCTGATTTATTATGAGCAGAAAGCAACCCCGAAAACGATTCCTTATCCTTTTGCGAAGGGAGATGCCGCAATAGCGAAGGGAGACTTTAAAACAGCCATATCGGCCTATCAGGAAGTCGTCAGAAAATATCCGACCATGGCTCAGGCTCATTTCAAGCTTGGGATGGTTTATCGGATGGTCAAAGCGATCCCGAAGGCCAAGGAAGAGCTTCAGATCGCGATCAAGGAGGATCCTGACAGAGCAGAGCCCTATTTTGCCCTCGGATCGATTCTTTGGAGCCAGGGGACATCGATTGATGCTCTTCCCTACTTCCGGAAGGGTCTGAGCCTTGATCCGTCAAATCCGCAGAAAGAATTTTTTATAAAGATTATCAAGAGAGCCGAGTTGGAGCAAAAAGGGCTTCTGAAGCCGGGATCTTCAGCACGTCCGAGACTTTCTCCCCCCGCACCGGATGGATCTGCAGGGGGTGCTGCACCATCTTCTTCTGCCAAGGGTAGGGTGAACCCATGATGATGCCGATGAGGACCCGGGTCACGATCCTGATTGTGGCCATCCCCGGGCTTCTGGATATGACCTGGATCCTGGAACGCTTTTTGTCGTTGCCCGTTTCCCTGAGAAATCCGTCGCTGCTTCTTCTTGAACTGCCATTGCTGATGGTTCTCCTGTCCGTTGTGATGTGGAGTTTTGCTATCAGGACGCTGACATACAAGGGAACTGTCGGCCTGGTTGTGGTCAGTGGGTTTCTCCTTCTGAGCGGACTTTTGCGTCTTGGGATGATTGTTGCAGCTCCTCTTGAGGACCCTCTCCTGAAGCCTCACTTGTTTGAAATCAGCGGTCTTGTTTTCGGAGCACTGATTCTTGGGATTGAGGCTGAGTCGGGAAGGCGTTATTTTGTGAGGGCCAGGGAAAAATCCGAGAATAGTGCCTCAGGGCTCAAGGGGTAGATTTGTCAAGGGTCATTGGACTGACCGGCGGGATCGCAGCAGGAAAATCCCATGTTGCGTCGGCATTCGTCCGGAAGAGTATACCCGTTGTCAGTGCGGACCTCCTGGCCAGGGAGGTGGTCCAGCCAGGCTCGGAAGGTCTGAGGGCCGTTTCGATGGCTTTTCCTGATTCAATCTCTCCGGACGGGACGATCAATCGCCAGTTGCTGGGCAGGAAGATCTTTCATGATCCAGAATCCCGGAGAGTCCTTGAAGGAATTCTCCATCCGCTTATCCGTCAATTATTTATATCAAGAAAGCAGTTATTGTCGAAGAATTATCCCGTTTTTGTATATGAAGTTCCGCTTTTGTTCGAAAGTGGAGCAGATAAGGAAGTTGACATGTGTGTCGTGGTGGATGTTCCTGAGGCGCTGCAACTCAGTCGTCTTATGGAACGGGATGGACTTTCAGAAAAAGAAGCCCTGTTGCGTATCAAAAGCCAGTTGTCGCGTGAAAAACGGCTGGAGTTGGCAGATCGGGTCATTGAGGGTAATCTTTCAAGGGAGTCTCTTGATGCACGTATCGACGATATTCTCCGTGAAGTCCTTTTGAAAAAATGATTTCATGAGGGTGTTTTCTCCTTGGGAACGTTAAGATCTGTCCGGGCCTTTTCAAACAAGTGAACAATCATGGAGGGTTTGTATGAAAGTTGATATTCGAAAAGCTCTTTTTCCTCTTGCCGGACACGGAACCCGATTTTTACCCATGACAAAGGCTTCACCGAAGGAGATGCTTCCCCTTGTGGACAAGCCTGTTGTCCAGTATGTCGTTGAAGAGGTCGTGGCATCTGGTGTGAGTGAGGTGATCATGATCACCGGCAGGGGGAAAAGGGCGATCGAGGATCACTTTGATATTTCCTATGAGCTTGAAGACATGTTGCGCAAGAAGGGAAAATTCGAACTTCTTGAAGAGGTCCGGAAAATTTCCTTTTTAGCAGACTTTTCCTATACCCGACAAAAAGAATCCAAGGGGTTGGGGCATGCCGTTTTTTGTGGACGCCAGCTCATTGGGGATGAGCCTTTTGCCGTGGTTCTGGGTGATGAAGTTATTGATTCTGAAGAGCCGGCCCTATCACAGCTTGTGCGTGCCTACAAGCGGTATCAGGGGCCTGTACTGGGTGTCCAGCGTGTTCCGAAAACTGATGTGAGTTCTTATGGAATTGCTGCAGGGCGATTAATTGAGCCTGGACTATTTGAGGTGACATCTCTTGTTGAAAAGCCCAAGCCTGAAGATGCTCCATCTGACTATGCCGTTATCGGCCGTTATATCTTGACCCCGGATATTTTTGACATCCTCGAGAATCAGGAGCCCGGTGTGGGGGGCGAGATTCAGTTGACCGACGCTCTTCGGACACTGTCGAGACATCGTGCGATCTATGCGATAGAGGTTGCGGGGAACCGTTATGACACTGGAGACAAAATGGGATTCTTAAAGGCTTCCGTACAATTCGGTCTTAAAAATCCAGATTTGGGGCCCCAGTTTCGGGAGTATCTTGACTCCTTGCTCGGTTCACATAACACCTGATGAGCCATGATTTCGAAAATCTTTACTTTTGTAACCGGGATGTGAAAAGAGGTTTCGAAAGGTGAGAGAGCGGGATCTTATTGATCACATACTCTCTCTCCTGCCTCCTCCCCCCTCCGGAATTCTTAAGGGAATCGGTGATGATACCGCTCTATTGGCGGTGCAGGAAGGAAGAGACCTGCTTGTCACAACGGACAGCCAGCGTGAGGGCATTCATTTCCGCTGGGACTGGATGACGCCGGAAGAGGTTGGGTACCGGCTTGTGGTTGTTAATGCGAGTGATGTTTATTCCAAGGGAGGACGCCCTTTTTCCGCCTTTGTGACGCTGGGTCTTCCGGGGGGGACTTCCAGTTCATTGGTCGAGAGGCTTTATCACGGAATTATTTCCGGCTGTCAGGAGTTCGGCGCCTACCTTTCCGGAGGAGATATCTCCAGGACAACTGGCGGGGTTGACCTCTCAATGACGCTTTTGGGGATGGTCAAAAAAGATTCCTTTATCTCCAGAGACGGTCTTTCACATGGAGACAGAATCTATTCGGTTGGCCATCCTGGTCTGGCAAGAGCAGGGTTCCTTGCTCTTGCCGGGGAAAATGATTCGGACGATTTTAAAGAGGCAATTGCTCGGTTCAAGCGTCCCAGAACCTTTCCGATGTTTCCGGACTGGGTTGAAAAACATCCTTTTATTAAAGCATCAATGGATTCATCTGACGGCCTTGGTCAAGCCCTGTCGGCAATGGGGCGGGGCTCGGGTGTTTCCATTGTCCTCGATTCAAATCCTGATCTTGCCTATTTATCAAAGGTTGCCAAAAATCTGTCGATTGCTCCGAAAGTACTCGCGATGGAAGGTGGGGAAGACTATGACCTGATTCTGGCTATTCCGGAGAATCGCGCAGTAGAGTTTGAAAAAGAGGCAGGGGAGCTCCTGGATGATCCCTCCAGGGGTAGCCTCATTTATTGGGGACGAGCCGATTCTGCCGGTCAAGCTGGAGCTATTATGGCAGATGGGTGCGATGCCAATGATGATTGGGGATTTGATCATGTTGGGGATTGAGGGGAAAAACTGGAAGGAAAAGCTGCGGGAGCTGGTTCTTGCCCAGCCTGATCCCCATAAAGTCGCTTTGTCGTTGGCTATTGGCTGTTCTGCGGCCTTTTTGCCTCCTTTCGGTTTTCATACTGTTCTGGTGATTGCTATAGGATCATTATTGAAAACAGGGGTCCCTCTGGCAGTTTTGGGTACGTGGATCAACAATCCGTGGACGTTCATCCCGGTTTTTCTTCCGGCGTATGTGGCGGAAATAGAAATAGGGGAACACCTTCTTCGGGAAGAAACGGTGTTCCCCTCTCTCGGGGCGCTGTCAAAGATGCCAACTTCTGCCATCATCGCCCAGGTAAAACTGGTTATATGGCCTTTTATTTGTGGTTCAGTTATCTTTTCTGCAATTGTTTTTATCTTGACTTACCTGTTGACCAGGGGGTTTCTCCGGTTCAAGGGGCGGATTTCTTCGGACCATCAAGCTCGATAAATCGGACAGCCCTGTTCCTAGCGTAACATTTCCAGTCTCTGGATTTGCAACGGTGAAAGCCATCTTTGGGTTTGGCCCCAACTGCCCTCAGATAGATCCTGACATCTTTTACACCCATCTTTTTGATCATCCATCTTACACCCGCAGCTCTTTTCAACGATAGCTTTTTGTTTAAGAATTCCTTTCCGGATGGATCTGTGTGTCCAATCAGGAGCACCTTTTTCAAATGTTTGGTTTCGATTGTTTTGACCCAGGTCTTGATCACGGCTTTGGCTGATGGTGCAATCCAGGCGCTGTTCGGGCGGAAATAGATTTCCTCCTGAATCGGAAGAGGGACAACCGGAACGGGTTTTGGGACTGGTGGAGGCAGTGGCTTTAAGGTCGGCACTTCATAGACCTGTTGCGATGTCTGGGGTTTTTCCTGTCCTACAAAGGGGTGAGCCCTTCCATTGACTTCAATCCCTGGAATCTTGTTTTTGTCATCGGGACCTGGTGCGATTGATGCGATCTCTTGATGGCTGCATGCTGCAAGGAGCATTGCGACACAGAGGGAATAGGTAAATCGATTTGTGAAAAATGTCATCAGGAAATCTCCAGGTGAAAATTGATTGTGGCCAAGGAGATGGTAGTCTGCCGGATTGGGATTTTCAAGTCTGAATATTGGGCTCTTGCCGAGAAAGTGTGGGTAAACAAACACATGAACAGAAGATCTCACCGAATGTCCTTGCCCAACCTGAGGAGTTTGTTCTGTTCCTGGAATCTTGTTGACATAAGATAAATTATTTGCGAACTAGGGAAGGAATCGAATCAGGGGGCAGTTGTATCCAGTCCACCAATAAGTTGATCAATCTTCAATACTACAAACTCTCCTCTATCACAACCTACTTTGGCCAGGAACCTGGAGTGAGCGTCAAATTCTAATCGGTCGTTTTTCCTGTCTTTCCCTCTTTGGAGCGGTTCCGAACTCCCACCCCAGTTTCTACGCCTTCCAATCCCAGCAGCGCTTTTTTTCGTTCCACTCCTCCAGCATATCCCGTCAGGGAACCGTCCTCTCCGATGACCCGATGGCAAGGAATGAGGATCATGACGGGATTCCGGGCGATGGCTGAGGCAACTGCCCGGGTAAAGTTTTTGTTTTTTCCTGTGAAGAGAGTCAGTTCCCGGTAGGAGACTGTCTTTCCAAAGGGAATTTCCTTCAGTGCCTCCCAGACGTGGCACTGAAACGCCGTTCCCTTCGGGTTCACCGGAATACTGAAAACCTGACGTTTGTTCGAAAAATATTCATCGATCTGGCGCTTTGCATCCGACAGAAACGGTGACTCCGGCGCATATTGCCAGTTGGAGCCGGGATTGGACAGAAGCGGTTGTCCGATGAATCCAAATTTCACCACATGACCCTCCTCAGCCATGAGGATCGCCAGACCAAGCGGAGTATCGATATTCAGGTAAATCTGCATCATGTCCTTTCCCGGAGCGATTGCCACAGGGCCATTGCGGCGTAGGATCTCCATGGGCGCCAGGATTCGGCAATTTCCAAAACGCGGTTAGGGGATCTCTCGTTCAACGCTTTCATGATGCCATGATCGGTATGGGGGAATGCGTCCGGCCAGGCCATCACGCGCATGGCAATGTACTGGGCCGTCCATTCTCCGATGCCAGGCAAAGACCGAAGCTTTTCGATCTCCTTTTGTATATCGGGGACGGGTTCGAGCGTAACTGCTCCTGAAGTGCAGGCTTTGGCCAGGCTCAGGATCGTCCGGATCCGAGACCCGGTGATCCCCATCCCGGTCAAGTCTTCCTGATTCAAAAGTGCGATTTGTCCGGGTGGAGGGAATGTCCGGGTGATACCCTGATATGGGGTGTCGATAGTGGTTCCGAAAGAAACGGCAAAACGTCCTGCAAGAGTTCTGGCTGCCTGTACCGTGATCTGTTGCCCGAGAATAGCCCGGACCGCCATCTCAAAACCATCGAAAGCGCCTGGAACACGAAGACCTGGAGCGTTATCGAGCAATGGAGCCAGAGATTTCTGGATTTCCCCGGGAGAGCTGGAGAGATCGAAGAGGTGACGGACCTTTCCCAGAATCTGGGGGATGACTCGGTAGAGGGAGCTTGAAATGGTGATGCGGAGGGTATTCCGGGAAAGTTGCGGCTCAACAGAGATCCACCCCGAATAGAGCGCTGTTCCGAGTGGCACGAGAACGGATCGCCGGTAGACTCCTCCGGAGACGGACTCGACATTTCCGATGGTGCGTGTTCCCAGGAAATCGAGGATTGCCTGCCATGCATAGGGCGGGCGGAAGCCAAGTTCGAAGACGAGTTCGTCTTCGAGAGCCTTGGTCGCGGAACGTCTGAGCTGCCGCGGGTTCATATGGTAGCGATTTCGGAAAAGTTCGTTCATGCGACGGAGGCTATTGAACCCGGAGGCCATGGCCACATCGAGAACGGAAAGGGACGTATCCATCAGCAGCCGTCTGGCCAAGAGAAGCCTTTGCGTCTGGGAGTATTGGATGGGGGAGACACCAAAGATTTCGGAGAATGCCCGGCGCAGATGTCGGTCGGTGACACCCAACTGTGTCGCCAGCAATTTCAGCGACGAATCTCTAAGAGCCCCTTCCTCGATATGCCTTGCAGCCACAAGGGAAAGGCGGGTGGTTCTGTCAACCTCGGCATTTCCCGGAGATTGTTCCGGTCGGCAGCGCATGCAGGGACGAAAATTGTATTGTTCTGCCGCGGCAGCACTCGTAAAAAATCGGCAGTTTTCCTTTTTCGGTTTTTTTGCACGACAGACGGGCCGGCAGTAAATCCCTGTCGTGGAGACACCAACAAAGAAACGTCCGTCAAAGCGGACATCGTGAGTGATTAGTGCCGAATAGCAGGCGTCGTTGTCGATTAGCATGCCTGGAGTGTAACGTTATTTTTAGGATGTTTCTCGCGATTTCCGGACATTGAATTCTCTTGGTTCCTTCTGATCTTTGAACATACAGCTTGGAGTGTAATTTCCCTTGCCTGGCATGCTCCAGCTAAGGGGTGCAATCGCTTTCCATTGCACCCCACACGCGAATCTCGACTTGACTCCCTACACTGGCGCTTCGTGCCTCGTAGTTTGCAGCTTGCTTTTACGTTACCCTCCTCTATTGGAAGGACTATCTCAATGATCAAGAGGGGATTAATCGCATGCTTCGACACGGAATTCCGTCACCCGGTCCGGTTCCCCCGCATAGATGACCAAGGCAATCGTTTTCCGAGAAAGAATGGCACTATGGGGAGTCCCCTTGGGGTGGAGGAGATAGTCGCCGGGAAATCGGATCTGTTTACCGCTCCCATCATCGTGTCCCCCTTCCAGAATATAGACGTGTTCGTCGGATTCTGCGACGGCCTTTATCCGGATCCGCTTTCCGGGAGGAGGTGAAAACATTGAGATCTCAGCAACTCCTCCGCCTTCGGCCCGTCGGTCGCTCAGAATCTTGAGAAAAATGACGTCCTCTCCATCGACGAGTAATTTTTCCCCAAAAAGGACACTGGCAGGAACCCAGGGCATTTCGTTTGTTTTTTGGAAAAGTGCAGACAATGTCATAATGTTCTCCTTTGTAGAAGGGCTGTGTTTGGTCTTTGAGTGACAAACTGAAGGTACCTTAACATTCTTTGTGATGCGAACGATTCGGGAGCGACCGAAATATGGATGAAGTTCTGACACTGGCACAGATGGCACGTCTGATCTCTGCTCCGGCGAGGGCCGCGATGCTTCTGGCCCTTGCGGATGGACGGGCGCTTCCCGCAAGTGAGCTGGCCTGTCGGGCAGGGATATCGAATCAGACAGCCAGCGAACATCTGGCATTGATGAAAAATATGGGGATTTTATGTGTCGAACACTGCGGCCGCCACCGGTATTATCGGGTTGTTTCTCCCCGGATAATGGAGGTGCTTGAAGATTTTCTTGCGGCTTCATCTGAAGTCCGGATTGCTGAAAGGCCGGATATTGCCCGCGTTGCCCCACTCAGACATGCCCGCATGTGCTACGACCATCTGGCAGGGCGACTGGGAATAGCCTTGGCGGAAAAACTTCAGGAAAAAAAATGGGTTTTCCTGGAAGAGAGAGATTTCCAGGTCACTGACATTGGTCGGCATCACTTGGGAAACTTCGGGATCGACTGGCCAGCACTTGGGCGTTCACGCCGGCTTTTTGGCAGGCGCTGTATCGACTGGAGCGAGCGGAAGCCGCACATCGGTGGGGCTTTTGGGGCAGCCTTGGCGACCCGTTTCATGGAACTCGACTGGATCCGGCGCAGTCAAGAAGGCCGGCCCGTCTACCTTACGAAGGAAGGTCGGAAAAGCTTTCTTGATATATTTGAAGTGATTCTATAAATGAGGCTTCATTCCCAAGGATTTTTAATTTTGGGGGTCTGTAAACTCTCTC
>JAKAYF010000027.1 GCA_021816465.1 Nitrospirota bacterium | reverse complement strand
TATTTTTCAATGGAAAAATATTTGAACCTCTGAAAGCTGTTTTTCGATTTGATCCTGCTTCAGGATGAGAAGGTCAAATCTGTGAGGATATTGAAATGGAAATGACAGAAGATCAGATACACCGCTATTCGCGCCACATATTGCTGTCCGAGGTGGGCGGGAGTGGCCAGGTAAAGCTTTTGAACTCACGAGTGCTGATTATTGGGGCTGGAGGGCTCGGAAGTCCTGTTGCCCTCTATCTTGCTGCAGCCGGGGTGGGGCATATAGGGATTGTCGATATGGATGTGGTCGACCTTTCGAACCTTCAACGCCAGGTCATTCACCACTCGAAAGATGTTGGAAGGGCCAAAGTCCTTTCTGCTTCCGAAAAGATGACCGGACTCAACCCTGATGTCGAAGTAAAGACATATCAGGTGCTGCTCAATGCAGAAAATGCACGGGAGATCGCTGCTCCCTATGATGTTATCGTGGATGGAACGGATAATTTTTCTGCCAAGTTTTTGATAAATGATTTGGCTGTTCTCACTGGAAAGCCTCTTGTCCATGGGGGGATCCTCAGGTTTTCTGGCCAGGTGATGACGATTATTCCCGGAAACAGTGCCTGCTATCGTTGTATTTTCAGGGAACCACCTCCAGCCGGTGCTATTCCGACCTGCTCTGAGGCGGGTGTCCTCGGTGTTATTGCCGGAGTTGTCGGATCGATTCAGGCTACTGAGGTTCTCAAGTTCCTTCTTGGAAAAGGGGAGCTTTTGACGAACCATCTTCTAACTTATGATGCCTTGACTGTTCTTATTCGAAAAGTGGGTGTCCGGAAAAACCCCCGTTGTCCCGTTTGCGGTGACAATCCAACCATTACGGAGCTTCACGATTATGAGCAACCCGTCTGTGCCAATCCACTCTGACTCTTCTGCCCACTCAGGCGTGAAAGCGCTCAAGTGCCGCGAGTGCGGCAGAAGGTATGAGCTTTTAGCGATCCATGTATGTGAATTTTGTTTTGGCCCTCTGGAAGTCGAGTACGATTATGAGGTTATCGGCAGAAAGATCTCTCGCCAGTCCATAGAGGCTGGTCCCGTTTCGCTTTGGCGATACAAGGACCTTCTTCCTGTTCTCGGTGAGCCTACGGCCGGACTTCATGCAGGGATGACCCCGCTTGTTCGGGCAGAACGTCTTGGCAAGGCACTCGGCCTTAAAAATCTTTATGTTAAAAATGACACGGTCAATCATCCAACGCTGTCTTTCAAGGACCGGGTTGTAGCGGTCGCAACAACAAGGGCGCGGGAGCTTGGATTTACGACAATCGCTTGTGCTTCGACAGGCAATCTTGCGAACTCCGTTTCAGCCCATGCTGCCAGTTGCGGTATGGAGTGTTTTGTTTTTATTCCCCATGATCTGGAAGCGGGCAAGGTTCTTGGAAACCTGATCTACAAACCGACGGTTGTTTCCGTCAAGGGAACCTATGATGATGTGAACCGGCTTTGCAGTGAAATCGGAGCAGAGTATCCATGGGCCTTTGTGAATATCAACATTCGTCCATACTATGCCGAAGGCTCCAAGTCGTTGGCGTTCGAGACTGCCGAACAGCTGGGGTGGAAGGTTCCTGATCAAGTTGTTGTACCGATTGCGTCAGGTTCTCTTTTGACCAAGATATGGAAGGGATTCCACGAGTTTACCCGTCTTGGGCTTGTGGCGGAAAACCCTCTGTTGAAAGTCAATGGAGCACAGGCATCCGGGTGTTCTCCGGTTTATCAGGCGTATGTTTCCGGAAAGAACCATATCGTTCCTGTTCGTCCGAACACGATTGCCAAGTCATTGGCGATCGGGAATCCTGCCGATGGCTTCTATGCCCTTGATGTCGTCGGGAAGTCTGGTGGAAAGGTCGAAGAGGCGACTGATCCCGAGATTATTGAAGGCATGAAGCTTCTTGCCGAGACAGAGGGCATCTTTGCTGAAACCGCTGGCGGGGTAACTGTGGCCTGCCTTAAGAAACTGGCTCAGAAAGGGGCGATCCGTCCTGATGACCTGACTGTTGCATATATTACTGGAAATGGTTTGAAGACAATGGAAGCTTTGGCCGGTTCTCTTTCCCAGCCGGTCAGCATTGACCCAAACCTGTCTTCCTTTAGACAAATTGTAAACCCGAAATCCTAGGAGGATTTATGTCTGTGCTGGTTCGTATTCCAACTCCATTGAGGCCTCTTGCAGGTGGACAATCCGAACTTTCGGAAGAAGGAACATCTGTCAGGGAGATTCTGGACAATTTGATCAGAAGGTTTCCGGCAATGAAGGAAAGAATGATGGATGAGTCCGGGGAACTGAGGCGATTTATCAATATCTATGTTAATGAAGAGGACATCCGGTTCAGGGAAGGGGTATCAACGCCACTTTCTTCCGGTGATGAAGTATCCATTATTCCGGCGATTGCCGGGGGGGCTTAGAACGATGGCTCAGCTCAGAATTCACCTGACTTTTCCTGAGGACCGTGTCCGGGATCCGATCATTTATGAGATTTCGAAAAACTTTCAGGTCGTCCCAAATATTCGGAGAGCGGATGTTTCGGATAAAACCGGTTGGATGGAGCTTGAACTGGTCGGCGATCTTTCTGAGATCGAATCTACGATCGATTGGCTCAGGAAAAAAGGAGTCCATGTCGATCCTCTTGAGAAAAGTATTCTTGAGGGATAGTACCGTTTTTGATGGTGTCGAACAGATTTTTGTTGTAAAATCAGTTGCCGCCATCCATTTCCATATTCATTGGGATGGCAAAATTGCCAGGAGATCAAGAGATGAGTCAGGGTATTGCGAAGCCGGTCAAGGAGATGTCTGAAGAGCAGATCACCCGATACGGCCGCCATATCATTTTAAAAGAGGTTGGTGGCATTGGGCAGCGGACCCTTTTGGGCTCGAGCGTTCTGATTATTGGGGCTGGCGGGCTTGGAAGTCCTGTTGCGCTTTATCTGGCGGCGGCAGGAGTTGGCAGGATCGGGCTGGTGGATCTTGATACGGTCGATATGTCCAATTTGCAAAGACAGATCATTCATTCAACAGCCACTTTGGGCGTGCCGAAAGTTCTTTCTGCAAAAAAGACCATGAATGAGCTGAACCCTGATATTGAAGTCATTTGCCATCAGGAACGGCTGACATCAGACAATGCCATGGAGCTTTTTTCCGGGTATGATGTCATTGTTGACGGGTCAGATAATTTTGGGACGCGGTATGTGGTCAATGATGCGGCCTATTTTTTGAAAAAACCCCTGGTTTCAGGATCTATTTTGCGATTTGAGGGGCAGGTGATCGCCATCAGGGGGTATATGGATACTCCTTGCTACCGTTGCCTTTATCCAGATCCACCCCCTCCGGGTCTTGTTCCATCGTGTTCGGAGGCAGGGGTTTTGGGTGTTCTTGCCGGAACAATCGGAACGCTGCAGGCGGCTGAGGTGGTCAAGCTGTTGCTTGGAATCGGAGAACCTTTGTCGGATCGACTGCTCCTGTACGATGCCCTTTCGATGGACTTTCGGCGAGTGAGAGTTCCTAAAGATCCTCAGTGCAGGCTATGTGGCCCTCATGCGACGATCCATTCAGTCAGTGGTTCCACTGATGTGACCTGTGCCATATAGTCCAAGGTTCTGTCTTGACAAATGAGCCATCCACGCCTGTTTTCTTTTCAAGGGCACTCTATCAGTCAATTGTAGATCATGCTCGTTCGGTCCATCCGGAGGAGTGCTGCGGTCTTGTTGCAGCAGATCAAAAAGGCAGTCCGGTTCGTGTTATTCCCATGACAAACATTCTTCATTCTCCTGTCAGGTATCAGATGGATCCCAAGGAGCAGTTTTCTGTCGGAAAGGCAATAAGACTCGAGGGGATGTCTCTATGGGGGATTTACCATTCTCACCCACTCTCAGAAGCATACCCGTCTGTTGTAGATATCAATCTGGCCTATTACCCGGATCTTTTTTATCTTCTTGCCTCTCCTGTGACGACACCTCCAGCTTTAAGAATCTTCCGGATCCAGAATGGCAAAGTATCGGAATTTCCTCTCATCTTGAAGGAGGGTGACTGATGAGTCGTCGGATTCTACTGATTGAGGATGAAGCGGATATTCGGACATTGGTTCGCCACTATCTTGTCCAGGAGCATTATGAGGTTCTGGAGGCATCCAATGGAACCGATGGCCTTGCTGCCATCAAGTCCCAGTTGCCGGATTTGATCGTTCTGGATCTGATGCTTCCCGGGGTCGACGGTCTTTCCTTAAACAGAATGCTGAAAAAGGATCCGAGGACAAACCAGATTCCCGTTATTATCCTGACAGCGAAGGCTGATGAAACGGATCGGATCATTGGTCTTGAACTGGGTGCGGACGACTATTTGGTGAAACCGTTCAATCCGAAAGAGCTCCTTGCCAGAATTCGTGCCATTTTGAGACGAGTTCATCTGGAGCCCCAAAGCAAGACGGACGATATTATTCGCATAGGCAATATTTCAGTGAATGAATCGCGTCATGAGGCTGTTGCCGAAGGGGTAACGATGCCATTGACGGCAAAAGAGTTCTCCCTTCTTAAGACACTGATGAAAAATGCCGGTCGCGTCCTTGATCGCGCCACTCTCCTCGATCTGGTCTGGGGGGATGATTATGAGGGAACAGACCGGACCGTTGATGTTCATATCAGAAGACTGAGAAAAAAAATGGGCGTTTTCCAGGACAAGATACAGACTGTAAAGCAGATTGGGTACAAATTTTCGGATGATCCAGACGGGATCGACTGAAAATGACCTTCCGCGGGGTTATTGCGACCCTGTTCCTTGTTATTTTTTCTGCTGGCTGGTTTTTCTCGAGACTCAGGGGAACCTTAGAGCGATCACTCTTAATCCTTTTTTTATTGATCTTCCTTTATCTCCTGATCACATATATTTCCCGTCAGGTTCGTCGTCAGATCCAGATATCATTTGATGCTCCCCAAAGAATGCAGGAAAATACCTGGTTTGATGACCTTCTGGATGAAATTTATCTGAATGTGAGTCGTGCGCATTCCGAAAAGTTGCAGAGAGAATCTGAAGTGAAGGAACTTGCTGCCCGTTCTGATGCGGTTCTTGACCATATGGTCGAAGGTGTTGCGGTTACTGATATAAAAGGTCACATTCTGCTTCATAACAAGTCGTTTTGTCGTTTCTTTCCGGATGAACCCAGAATTATTGGAGAGCCTCTTGGTTTGCTGGCTAAAAAAGCCGGTATTGATGACCTGATCGAAGAGGTTCTGTCCGGAAACAATCCGGTTCATACAGAGGTGACCTATTCTGGTGGCCTTTCAAAGACATGGAGTCTTCTTGGAATCAGGACGCTCGGAGACTCTGGCCCCAAATCGGGGTACGGGATATTTCTGTTTTATGATCTGACTGAAATACGACGTCTTGAAAGGGTCAGAAAAGATTTTGTGGCCAATGTTTCTCATGAAATCAGAACGCCATTGACTTCGATTTCGGGGTTCGCAGAAGCCTTGATGGATGGGGCTCTTGAGGATCCAAAGACGGCCAGAAGCTTTCTTGAGATTATTGTGAACCAGTCGCACCGGCTCAACTCAATTGTGACCGATCTTCTCCATCTGGCAACACTGGAGTCAGGGAAAGCCAGTTTGGTCATGAAGCCTGTTGATCTTTCATCTCAGGTAGCCAGTATTCTGGAAGCAATCCGGGAGATGGCAAGGGAAAAGGGAATCAGGCTTATCGTGGAGATCGACCCTCCAAATCTGGTGTATGAGACAGATGAGGGGAAAATGAATCTTGTCCTCTCCAATTTGCTGGATAATGCATTGAAGTACACTCCGTCCGGAGGGACTGTCAGTGTTGGCGCCCAGATCTTTCAGGGACGTGTTGAAATCTCTGTCTCTGACTCGGGAGTCGGAATTCCAAAGGAAGATCTTGGCCGGATTTTTGAAAGGTTCTACCGGGTTGATCGTGCGAGGTCCCGGGAGATGGGGGGGACAGGGCTGGGGCTTTCAATCGTGAAACATGTCCTTGAACTTTTGGGTGGAGGTATTCGTGTCAAGAGTACACCCGGAGAAGGATCTGTTTTTACTGTCTCGCTCCCTTTCAAATGAACCTCCTCAATTTTTGCGGGATCCTTGTCCTGTTACCAGTGTTGGGTGAAGTCCTCCCTCTGGTCGTTCTTGCCAGGGGATGATGGCGCATTCTGTAACCATGGAAAGTCTGTTGGTAACGCCTGAGACCGGATTCGGATGCTGGCATTTCGCCTGAAGACAGGAAATCAGGAAATAAGGAACCTTCCATCTTTTGCAAGGTTTCGAAAAGTATCTCAGGCCCTTTTCCTGTCGGAGAACTCGTGGAGTTCTCCCGTCTCTTGGAAAACCCATGACCGGGATACTGACGACAAACAATATCAAGCGCTTTGTGAGACAAAATACGTCCGGGGCACCGGAGGTGGATCCTGGAAAGCCCCTTCTACGACCGTTTCGCAGGTTGAGCAGCGGGAGGATGTCAAGATCTCGACAAGCCCCAAGGTCTGTGATAGCCTCAAATCATGGAGAAGTGAGCCTGTAAGGGGGCTTTGTTTAAAGTTTTTTGCGGGTATTCGGGAGAATTTCAATGCGCACTTGCAGTGGTCATGTTCCGGTGTTTTTGACAGCCATTTTTGCTGTTTTCTTTGCCTGTGGCACTATAGCAACTGCCTCCCCAGTACAAGGTGGTCCGGTGGGCTTTTATCTGATGAACAAGGAACAGCTTGGCTTGTCTCCAGCGCAGATCTCAAGCCTTCAGAAGCTTAACATGAAGTTTCAGAAGTTGAAAACGACAGAAGACGCACGAATCAAGCTGATCCATCGGGAAGGAATGCAGCTTCTCATGCAGAAAGAAATCAATACAGCTGAGCTCAAAAAGGATATCGCCAGAGTTTTGAAGCACAAGAAAAATATCATGACAGCCCGGATCGAAATGTTGGCTGAAGCTCACAAGATTTTGACAGACGACCAGTTTTCAAAGGTCAAGAAACTTTTGCAACAAATGATGATGCACCAGGGGATGCATCCCACGGCGGGGCATCCTTCTGTGGCCCATTAGGCTGCTGAGGTTATTTTGCGGGTTTTTTTTGAGGGGGGAATTCTTTTCCTCCTTTTTTTTGACTTTTGCCAAAGGATAGACATCATCATAAGGACAATTTTATGGTAATGGCTGGTGTTCATGTTTCCATTGCTGGTGGAATAGGAGAGTCTGTTTCGAGAGCTTCCCGCCTTTCATGTGCGTCCTTCCAGATCTTTACCCATTCTTCAAGGACATGGGACTTTCCGGAGTTTACAGATGAAGAGGTGGAAGATTTTCGGGAAAGATGTCTCAGGGAGCTCTCAGGAGCTCCTTTTCTTATTCATGCCAGCTATTTGATCAATATCGCCTCTTCCAGACCTGATCTTGTCTTGAAATCTTCCATTGCGCTCAATCTGGAATGGGAGCTTGCCAACAGGCTTGGAGCAACAGGGCTGGTTCTGCATCCGGGATCAACCGGTGGGGAGCCTGTGGGTGAAGCTCTTGAAAGAGCTTCAGAGGTGATTTTGTCTGTTATTGAAAAAGGTTGTTCCGGAACGACAAGACTCCTGATTGAAAACACGGCCGGTGCAGGACATACTCTCGGAAGAAATCCTCAAGAGATTGGGCGGATTTTGGAGCTTGTCGGACATTCGGAGAAAATGGGAATTTGTCTTGACTCCTGCCATCTTTTGGCGAGTGGTTATGAAATAAGAAATGAGTCAGGGTACTCTGAAACAATTTCAAGGTTCCTCGATATTGCGCCAAGAGGCAAGGCGGATGCCTTTCATTTAAATGATGCGTATGCAGGACTTGGTTCTTCAAGAGACCGTCATACCCATATTGGCATTGGACATATTGGTCCATGGTTTTTCTGGCGGTTGCTTCACGATCAGCGTTTTTCTGATATCCCTCTGGTTCTTGAAACCCCCAAAAAAGAAGGAACCCCGGAGGATGCCCTGAACCTTCGAGTGATCAGACGTTTGTCTGAAATGGATTTTCCGCCCGAAAAGAATAATGCTGACTTGGATCATCTTATTGATCAGCTAAGGGAGTTTTCTCCGAAATGACCAGTGGCTTCAGGAATTTCCAGAATGTTGCTTGATCTTCTAGAATCCATTCAGTCCTTCAGCTTGATGGTTTACCATGCAGCACGCTATTGCGTTACGAATTTCAGAAGCAGGGAAGTCCTGATCCAGATGGATCGCATTGGTGTCGGTTCTGTCCCCATCGTATTCCTGGCCAGTCTTTTTGCTGGATTGGATATGGCATTACAGTTCGAGGTCGTCATGGCGCCATATGGAGCAAAAGCTCTTTTGGGCAAGGTTGTCGCGACATCGATTGTGCGGGATATGGGGCCGGTGATGGCTTCTCTTGTGATGTCAGCCCGAGTGACAAGCGGAATTGCCTCAGAGGTTGGAATGATGCAAGCCACAAGCCAGATTGAGGCATTGTCCGTAATGGGGGTTGATCCAGTTGATCAGATTGTGGCGCCGAGAATCCTTTCCGGGATCGTCATGATGCCCATTTTGTCGGTGATTGGAGATTTCCTGGGGATATTTGGCGGTCTTGTGATTGCTTTTCTCGCAGCGCATATTCCCGCTCCCCTCTATTGGTCAGGTGTGAGAGAAGCGCTCACTCTGCCCAATATGGTGAATGGAGCGGTCAAGCCACTGGTTTTTGGTTTTATCCTAACATCAGTCGGTTGCTTTTATGGGATGAAAGCCGGTGGCGGAGCAGCGATGGTCGGACGTACGACAACCAGGGCTGTCGTTGCTGCTGCGGTCTGGATTCTTGTCGCAAACTTCCTGATCAGCAAGCTTCTTCTCAATCTTTGGGGAAATGAAGGGTGATCGAGTTTGAGAACGTTTCCCTGGGCTATGGAGACAAAGTGATCGTCAGGGAGATCACCTTGGAGATCCCCGATGGAAAAACACTTGTGATCCTGGGGGGGAGCGGTTCCGGAAAGTCCACTCTCTTAAAGGGGGTTCTTGGTCTTCTCCACTGCTTTTCCGGAAGAATCGTTGTTAATGGTGCTGTTGTCGACAGCCTTACCCAAAATGAACTTCTCTCCTACCGCCAGCGCATCGGAATGGTTTTTCAGGAGGGAGCCCTTTTTGACTCGATGACTGTCGGAGAGAATGTCGGATTCTGGTTATGGGAACATACGGATATGACAGACTCTGAAATAGAAGCTCGTGTCCGCCTCCTTTTGAGCTTTGTCGGACTCATTGATGCCATTAACCTTTATCCGGGAGAGCTTTCCGGGGGGATGAAACGCAGGGTTGCCATTGCAAGGGCCATGGCGCCCCAGGATCCGCTGGTCATGCTTTATGATGAGCCTACGACCGGGCTTGATCCGTTCACGTCAAAGTCTATCTGTGACCTGATCAGGCAAGTCCAGAAGGAGTTCGGGGTGTCAAGTCTTGTTGTGACGCATGATTTGCAGGACGCCTTTCGTGTCGGGGATCTTTTTACTTTTGTGAAAGATGGGACGCTTGTGGTAACAGGTGACCGGGATGCTATTTCGAAAAGTACCGATCCTTTCGTCAGGACCTTTCTGGCAATATGAATATTGATAGATGTTTGAGGGTTGACTGGTCATTGGGGGATGGGGCGATTCATGGCCATGAAAAGAAGCGTTAACGTAAAATTTTCTGAAATGCGTGTGGGGATCATTGTTGGAGTGAGTTTTCTTCTGGGGATTCTCGCCATCGTGACTTATGGCAAGGTTCATGAGATTTTCTCAAAACAGGTCCGCCTGATTGTCCTTTTCAAGGATGTGAGAGGATTGACTGTCGGTGCCCCTGTGCGCCTTGCAGGAATCACAAGCGGGTTTGTGAAGGAAATTCATCTGGTTCGAATCAAGGGGGAGCGATTTGTCCAGGTTGGATTGAGGCTTGACGCGACTCGTCTTTCGGACCTTTCTGAAGAGGCAACTGCGAGGATAGAGACGCAGGGATTGATGGGGATCAAGTTTCTCGAGCTGATTCCTGGAGATCTTTCAAAAGGCCCCCTGAATCCTGCCATTCCACTGATGGGGTCCGGGACACAGACTCTTGAATCAGTTCTGGGCAAGGGCAATCATCTGGTAAAGAGCCTCAATGATCTATCGTTCGAACTCAATCGCCTGATTGCGGGGCTTAACTCGGGAGAAGGGACGATCGGTTCCCTGGTGACAAGCAAGTCGCTTTACCAGGACCTTGATTCTTCGGCCAGAAACCTCAATGCCATCACACAGAACATGAGGACCGGAACAGGGACGATCCCCCAGCTTTTGAACTCACCGGAAATGGCAAGAAAACTCTCTGCAAGCATCGATCATCTTGACCAGCTCATCCGCTCCGCAAATGATCCGAAGGGGACTCTGGGTGAGCTGGCACACGACCAGAAAATGGCAAAATCGCTTGGAGAAAGCATTGACTCCCTGAATATTCTCCTTGGCAACATGGCCAAGGGGAAAGGTGTGGCTGGAGAGCTTTTGAATAATGATCAGATGACGGTAAAATTCAATCGTACTCTTGATCGGGTGAACGATCTGCTCGAAGACATGAAAGCACATCCACACCGTTATTTTACGGTAGAAGTCCACGTATTCTGATGGAGTGTACACTCGTTTTTTTTCACATGATGAAAGAAATTACCAGACATGCGGTTTAGACTTTTCTTCATCATCATGATGTTGCTCTATATCCTGTGCCAGTGGATCGTTGGCCGATTCCTTCTGTCTCTTGGCTCGAGTCCGGTCGTTGTATACTCTTACTGGACAGCTTCTGCCATCATGGTTTCCTGGTTGAACCTGTCTTTTCGTCTCGGCTGGAAGAGACCGTTCCGTCTGTTTCCCGTTTTTTTTGGCCAGTTTTTTTTCTCTGTCGTTATTTCCGGCCAGATCGGTCTTGGTCTTCTTCTCCAGATGATGGGCACTGTGCCGTCCGGATGCATTTCCTGTCTTAAGCTCGAACGAACGTGGCCAGTTGTCCTTGTCGGTCTTCTGATCATCCTTCTGGTCTCAATTTTTTATCGATTGAAGGGTCCCTTTGTCAGACATGTAACGATTAAGATTCCCGACCTTCCCGATGGTCTGATCGGTCTGAAAATTGCCCACCTCTCAGATGTTCATGTGGGTGGATTCATGTTTTTTCGGGATCTTAGGAGGCTTCGGGACAGTATCGTTTCCCTCTCTCCGGACCTTCTTCTTTTCACGGGTGACATGATTGATCATTCGATCGAGGAAATCGCACTGTTTTCACAAATTTTTGGTCGTGTAACAGGACGTTACGGACGATTTCTTGTTATGGGAAACCATGAGCAGTGGGTCGGTGGAAAACAGGCTCAGGAAGCCTTCACCGCTGCAGGATTCGAACTTCTTGAAAATGAGAGCAGGGTCATTTCGATCAATGGAGACAGACTTTGTCTGGTTGGGCTGTCCGATCCGGCAGGAAAGGAGATTTCCCCGGATGGTGGTCCCAATCCCGAACGGGCTTTTTCAAGGGTTCGGCAAGAGCAATCGCGGGTCACTATTGTCATGGCGCATCAGCCGGTTGTCTGGACGACCCTTTCTCCTTATCCTGCGGACCTGACTCTGGCTGGTCATACACATGGGGGCCAGATCGGTTTTTTTAAGAGCGGCTGGAATCTGGCCAGACTTTTTCATCGTCTGGATATAGGGATTTTCAGAAGAGTCTCGAATGGCCGTCTGCAACAGCTTTTTATTCATGGTGGCGTCGGATATTTTGGTGTTCCGGTCCGGCTGGGGATTCGTCCTGAGGTTGTTTTGCTGACTCTTGTCAGGGGCGACGATTCGTCCGGAAATGGGTCCTAGACAAATCTGCCGGCGGTATGCCCTGAAGACCATGCCCACTGAAAATTATATCCACCGAGCCAGCCTGTTACATCGACAACTTCTCCGATAAAGAAAAGTCCCGGTACCGTTCTTGATTCCATCGTTTTTGAGGAGAGGTCATGGGTTGAGACTCCACCAACGGTGACTTCTGCTTTCCTGAATCCTTCAGTTCCGGTGGGCAAGATGGAGAAGGTGTGCAGTTTTTCCTCAATAGATTTGAGCTCCTTGGGGGAATGATGGCTGATGGGTTTGTCATCCACATAGGTATGGCAATAGTACTGTGCAAACTTTTTGGGAAGGTATCGCACAAGTGCTGTTGAAATATTGATTTTACCAGGTAAATCGGTCCATGGTATCTCATTGAGGTCCGGCAGAAGATCAAGTGTGATCATGTCTCCCGGATTCCAGTAGGATGAAATCTGCAGAATGGCAGGACCGCTCAGCCCCCTGTGCGTAAAAAGTATGTTTTCCCTGAAACGTGTTTGCCTCAGGGATACGATTGTATCAATCGATATGCCGGCCAGACCGGGAAATCCCGAATCGGTTGTCAGTGGAACAAGTCCAGGTTTAAGAGGTGTTACGTTCAGGCCGAACTGCCTGGCGATTTGATATCCGATCGGACTGGCCCCTGTTTCCGGAACGGAAACGCCTCCGCTTGCAACGACCAGAGACGGGGCTGAGAACGTTTCCCCATTCGTCTGGACCCTAAAGAAACTCCTTTCTCCGGATTTTTGCTGATCAATATCGATAACTTCCTTCCCCATCAGAAAATCACTGCCTGTGTCGAGGCATTCTGTCCTGAGCATTTCAATGATATCTCTGGAGGTATTGTTTAAAAACAGCTGCCCGAGCTTTTTTTCATGCCATTGTATGTGATGCTTATGGATGTACCGGAGGAAGTCCTGAGTGGTAAACCTTGATAAGGCAGAGCGGCAAAAGTGTGGGTTCTCCGAGATGTATTTTTCCGCTCCGATGTGTTGATTGGTAAAATTGCACCGACCCCCGCCAGAAATGCGAATTTTTTGGGCCAATGCATTGGAATGGTCTATCAGGATGGTTTTTTTCCCCCTTTCTCCTGCAGAGATAGCGCACATCATGCCTGCAGCTCCCGCTCCGATAATGATGACGTCCTTTTCTATAGCAGGGTTGTCGAAGAATGAGGAATGGGGGCTATTCTTCATGAGATTTGTTTGAAATGATATTTTTTTGCATTTGATTCATTATTGCTTGACTATGGGGAAAGATCATTGAGGATGGCCAACCATTCCTGCCGGTCAGGGAATCCGGGGAATATGTAGGCTGAATCCTGTTTGCGATAGAGCAGTGTCGGTGTTTCCAGTCCGCCTTCTCCCAGGCTTTTGAGGATCCGGGTATTTTCCTTGATCTTGTCCTGGAGTCTGCGGGAGTGGATGATATGCGCGCCACCTTCCTCATTTTTTGAATCAAAGTTCATTTCGTCAAGGGTAAGTTCTTTGAGTCCATTTTTAAGGATGGCTGCGGCCTTTTCCATGGAATCCTGCTTGAGAAAGCCTACCGGAATCCATCGGATGACAATGGTTTTCGGAAGGGGTTTTTGATGGATCATGACAAACAGTCGATGGCACCAGATACAGTTCGGGTCAAAGAAAATCCAAAGGACATTATTTCCTGTGCCCTGTGAAACGAAGGTTGCGTTTCGTTCCACGAGGTCTGTTGCGGTGGAAGAAATCCTGATCGGTGCGGAATCTTCTTCCTGTAGCCGGGTTTTTCGACCATTTTTGCCAGTGGAGGATTGTTCCGACTTTAGAAAGTCATCGGCCGACTGTTTTGTGATGTTGACCCCGTTTTTATCAAAGAGAGTGCCTGCGATCAGTGTTTTCCCATCACCTGTCGAGTAGACGATAGCCAGATGGCTCGAGTTTTCCTTGATCAATATCCCTGTCAGTCCGGAAGGGCCTTTAAATGTCCGGATTGCGGTTACCCTGCCCTTGGTTACACCAGAAAGGAGACGCTGTGCCTTTTCCGTTGAAATAATCCCGGGAGGTGTTGTCCGGGCAGATTGACATGTTGTCAACAGGAGTAAAAGCAAGACCGGAAGAAATGCAAGCGGGCGAACTGCGGGAGAGGTTTTCAAGTCGATCCCTTCCAAAAAGAGGTTTGTCCAGCACTTTTGGATGGTGTCATGTTCATTTTTTCTGGTCAAGCAAAAAGGCGCCGGAAAACTCCCCGACGCCTTTCTCTTGAAAAGGGGCAGATGGGACGTTTGTTCTAGAAACTGAATCCAGCAGTGATCGGTACATAAAAAGAGCCATTTTGTCCTTGAGAGTACTGAGGGGCAAACTGGGGAAGATAGGCGACCTTGGCTTCGACAAAGAAGTAGGCGAAGTTGATCCCGATTCCGGCATCCCCGTAGCTTGACCAGCCATGTGAGAGCTCTGTACCGCCAAATGCTGATGCACCGGTCACCAGTTCCTGGTAAGCCCCGCCCGCATCGACGACCGCATAAAGGAAGTGTTCAGGGTCTCCGAGCAGATTGAATTCAAGCCCGGCTGTGATGGGCGCCGACTTGATCGAGTCGCTTGCAAAGAGTCCCGTCTGATTTCCCTGAAACATGTTTCCCTGGGCCATCATCCTGAATGCGATATTGTCAGTCATCCAGTAAGCGAAGCCAATGCCGGCTCCATAACCATTTTCAAAGCTCTTTGCAAAGGTCTGATTGGGACCGGTGGGGTTTGTGGGAAGGTTTGATGAATCCAGCGCGGTGAAGTCATAGTTTCCGAAAATCATCAGGTTCAACTGCCCATTGGCGGCAACCGCAGAAAACGCTTTTGTCGGGGAAAAAACTCCAAAGAGAGCGATCCCGGCAAAAAACAGGGCAGAAAAGATTTTGATGACGTGTGACATTGTTTTTTTCTTCATGGCGGATTCCTTTTTATTCAGGCTCTTGACCGCCTGAAAAATAAATTTGTTTTTTGATTGCTCCAAAGCATGGGCCTCGGGGCAATTCTTTCCTCGTTACGTCCCTCTTATCGGAGAGTTCGTTTGAAATCTTGAGTCCGGAAGATTCTTTCCTGTGTTCAATCAGCGATCTTGTTTTCCGTTTTTTCAACCCTGAGAACAAGGTCATGGGCAAGCTTGATCGCTTCGGTCATGGATCCCGGGTTGGCGATCCCTTTTCCGACGATATCATAGGCTGTGCCATGGTCGACTGAAGTCCTGATGATCGGAATCCCGACGGTAACATTGATCCCCTGTCCGAAGGAGAGCATTTTGAGAGGGATGAGACCCTGGTCATGATATTGGGAGACGACGATTGAGTAACGGCCTTGGGCCGCCTTTGCAAAAAGGGTATCCGCAGGAATGGGGCCATCCACTTCGATCCCTTCGGAACGGGCTTCGAGGATGGCAGGAAAAATGCTTGTCGCCTCCTCGTCTCCGAAGAGTGAAGCCTCTCCTGCATGGGGGTTGAGCGCAGCAACCGCTATCTTCGGTCTTTCAAGGCCCAGGTATTCGGTGGCCTGTTTTGCAAGCCGAATCGTTTCAAGAACTCGGGCTTTTGTGATCTTTGATGCAATATCCCTGAACGGAATATGCGTTGTGACGAGGATAACCCGGAGCGGACCGCCAACGAGCATCATCCCGTAATGTTCGGTATTGGTCAGTGCCGCGATCAGCTCTGTGTGTCCGGGATATTGATATCCGGCGGCATGGAGCATTTTTTTGTTCAGAGGGGCAGTGACAATGCCTGCGACCTTTCGCGCCATGGAAAGCTCGACTCCATGTCTAACGCAGGCATAGGACCATCTTCCGGCCATGAGCCGGTTTGACTCCGTGAGGACGGACTCAAGCGGCTTGTCGAGAGTTGGGACAAGTACGTCCATGACTCCAGGGTCTTTTGAAAACGCATCGGTTTCGTTTATCGTACGGACGACGAGTGAAGGTTCGTAGCGGCGGGCGACATCCTTCATGACCTCAGGATCTCCAATGACAATCCGTTGGATCTTCTGGATCTCCGTGTTCAACCAGGACTTGACGATGACCTCAGGTCCAATCCCGCCGGGATCTCCCATGGTGATCGCAAGCGGTTTTTTGGAATCAGTGAGAATGTGGACTGACATTATTGGTCTCCTCTGTTTTTGATGGTTCTATGTGGACAATGACCTCCACAACCGCGGGATGTTTCTCCCTGATGCGACTCTCAACCAGATGGGCTATCCCATGGGCCTGCGAGACGGAAAGGGATCCGTCCACGCCAACGGTCATGTCCATGGTGATATGGGATGATGATCCTCTGGACCTGGTCTGGTAACAGCTTTGGACTCCCGGCGTTGAGAGTGCGATTTCTGTGATTTCCTGTGGGTCCAGGGGGGAGTGGTCCGAAAGAATTTTTGTCCCTTCCATCATCAGTTCCCACCCTGAATGTGCAATAAGGATCGCAATGGCGAGTCCTGCAATTTCATCGATGACCGGATATCCGAATCCTGCCGCCACCAACCCTACAAGCACCGAAAATGAAGAAAGAATATCGGACTGAAAATGCATGGCATCTGAATGGACAAGGGCGTTTCCCGTTTTTCGATAAACGACCTTTTCAAGATTCATTGTGACTGTCTGTATTGCCATGGCAAAAAGCATAATGGCGTAGGAGCCGGCAGTGACAGTTGGTGTGATCTGGCTGTGGAACTGATCGTATGTTCTTGAGAGAACCTCATAGCCTGTGAAAAGAAGAAGCCCGCTTACGCCAAGCTGTGCCAGGGCTTCAAAGCGGATATGGCCATAGGGGTGGTCTCTGTCTGGTGGCTTTTGCGCAACGAGAAGGGCTGCGAGGCAAAGGATTCCGGAGACTGAATCCAGAAGGGCATGATATCCATCTGCCAGCATGGATACCGAATGAATCCTGTGGCTCCAGGTGATCTTTGCCAGCGCGAGAAAAATATTGGTTGACAGGGAAAGCGTCATGACACCTGTTGGTGTCATGATACTCCTCCCAATTTTCGGAAACATCAAATGGTCCTTTTCCGTAACGCCTCTCCTGTATAGGATTTCCTGTTTTTCTGGACCTCCTCCGGAGAGCCGGTCGTAACAATTTCCCCACCCCTGTCGCCACCTTCTGGGCCCAGATCAATCAGATGGTCCGCCCACCGTATGACATCGATGTTATGTTCGATGATGATGACTGTATTTCCCTGCTCGACAAGTGTGTGAAGTGTATCCATCAATTTCTGGATATCGGCAAAGTGTAGGCCGGTAGTGGGTTCATCCAGGATATAAAGGGTCTTTCCTGTTGATCTTCTGGAGAGTTCCTTGGACAGCTTGATTCGTTGTGCTTCTCCTCCGGAGAGGGTCGTTGCGGCCTGACCGAGGTGGATGTAGTCCAGTCCGACATCCCGAAGTGTCAACAGTTTTGAACGGACAACCGGAACCGGTGCGAAAAACTCGAGGGCCTCCTCTACAGTCATGGAGAGAATTTCCGAAATGTTTTTTCCGTGGTAAAGAATCTCCAGTGTTTCCCTGTTGTATCGAAGACCGTTGCACTGGTCGCATGTGACATAGACATCCGGGAGGAAATGCATCTCGATCTTCAGGACTCCGTCGCCCTGGCATGCCTCACAGCGGCCTCCCTTTACGTTGAAGCTGAAGCGGCCTTGCTCATAGCCCCTGGCCCGTGATTCTGGAACCTGGGAGAAAAGATCCCTGATGGGGGTAAAGACTCCGGTATATGTGGCCGGATTCGAACGGGGAGTCCGGCCGATAGGACTCTGGTCGATGTTAACGACCTTGTCGATCTTGTCCACGCCACGCAGTTCCCGGCACTTTCCCGGTTTTTCCCTTCCCTGGGAGAAGACCTTTGCCAGTCGCTTGTAAAGGATATCAATGACCAGAGTGCTTTTGCCCGACCCTGAGACTCCGGTGACGACTGTCAGCATCCCGAGAGGAAAGTGGGCATCAATATTCCTGAGATTGTGTTCTGAAGCCCCAATGATGGAAAGCCACTCTGAAGGCTTCTGGTGGTTTTGCTTGCGCTCAATTCTTTTCCGTCCGGACAGGTAGTCTCCTGTCAAGGATTTCGGGTCATTGCGAATTTCCTCCGGAGTGCCGTGGGAGAGGACCTCTCCTCCCATGCGACCTGCACCCGGTCCCATGTCAACAACATCATCGGCGAGCAGGATGGTTTCTTCATCATGTTCTACGACAATGACCGTGTTTCCTATGTCCCTTAGATGAAGAAGCGTTTTCAGAAGTTTCTGGTTATCCCTTGGGTGAAGTCCGATGGAGGGCTCATCGAGAATATAGAGTACCCCTGTGAGGCCGGATCCGATCTGTGTTGCCAGCCGGATCCTCTGTGATTCTCCTCCGGAGAGTGTTCCTGCGCTTCGCGATAAGGTCAGGTACTCAAGACCGACCTCCCGGAGAAAATTGAGACGTGAGCGGATTTCTTTCAAAATCCTTTCGGAGATGGTTTTTTCTTTTTCAGAAAGAGACATCTGGTCAATAAAGCATGATGCCTGATGAATGGTCATATTGGAAAAGTCCCGGATCGAAAGCCCTGATACCAGAACAGCAAGGGCTTCGGGGTTCAGGCGGGCTCCTCCGCAGCTGTCGCAATCTTTTTCGGACATGACGCTTTCAAGCTCGGATTTTGCCCATATGGAGATGTTCCCCTTCTGGTAAAGGTCCTGCAGAAAGCCGAGAAGGCCTGCAAAGCGGATGCCTTGCGGTGATCCCTTCTCAGGAGATGTTCCATGAAAAATCATGTCGATTTCTGATGCAGGGAGCTTTCCGAACGGGGTAAACCGGGATATTCCCGAGAGCTCAAGGAATTTCATGAAGCGGTTTCTGATATCGGAAAATGCACGGTGTTCAAGTATCTTGATGGCCGTTTCTGCAATGGAAAGGTCCGGGTAGGGAACAAGAAGTGTCGGGTCGACTTCGAGAAGGACTCCGAGACCCGAGCATTTGGAACAGGCCCCGTAGGGGGAGTTGAAGGAGAAGAGCCGGGGCGTGATTTCCGGAAGGCTGATGTTGCAAGTTGTGCAGGCCTGGCGCTCGGACAGGATGACATCTGTTTTTTGGTCGGGACGATGGACGATGACCATCCCTCCACCATGAGTCAGTCCTGTCTCGATACTTTCGGCGAGCCTTTGACGAACTCCATCCCTCAGGGAGATCCGGTCAATGACGATTTCAATCCGGTGCGTTTTTTTTCGGTCGATTTCGGTGATTTCTTCGATAGGCATGATGACGCCATCAAGACGTATCCGGGTAAAACCTTCTTTCAGGATCCTTGCAATTTCTTTTCTGTACTCCCCTTTCCTGTCTGAAACGGTCGGGGCGAGAATGACCAGTTTTTCTCCCTCGGGTCCCTCCATCAACCCATTGACCATCTGGGTTACGGTCTGTGGGCTGACTGACTGTCCGCATGAGGGGCAATGGGGATGGCCGATACGGGCAAACAGGAGTCTCAGATAGTCATGAATCTCTGTGACCGTTCCCACAGTCGACCTTGGATTTTTTGATGTGACTTTCTGGTCGATGGCGATTGCTGGAGAAAGGCCGTCAATGCTGTCGACATCAGGCTTGTCCATCATTTCCAGAAACTGTCTGGCATAGGCAGATAAAGATTCTACATAGCGTCTTTGTCCTTCGGCATAAAGGGTATCAAAGGCGAGAGAGCTTTTTCCTGAACCTGAAAGGCCTGTAATCACCACCAGCTTGTTTCTGGGAAGAGAAATGTCCAGATTCTTCAGGTTGTGCTGCCGTGCTCCCTTGATAACGATGGAGTCCATCGGGGAAACATTCCGGGGTGATTGGGCGGGTGATGGAGAAGTCTTTCTTTGTGCCATCAGTTTGGTCCTTCAGGGCTTTGTGCGATAGTTGTTCCAGGCGGGACTTTCAGTACGAACGCATTGCCGGGCAGCGTTTCAAGTGTCTTTATTCCGGTCAGCCGGATCGAGAGAATAACCCCGTTGACCTCCATGAAGACAATTTTTTCCGGGAGCCAGGTTTTAGGGTCGATGGAGATCCTTGCAAGGGCAAGATGCCTGTCCGCTTCTTTGGGAACCAGGGAGATCGTCTTTCCGGAACCAGTTCCTTTCCGGTTTTCCGGGCGTATATAAAAATACCGGTCGAGCTGTCCGATCTTTTCAAGGAGAAGAGCCGGCGTTTCCGGAATCGTCCGGCTTTTGAGCGTTTTATTGACCAGCTGAGTGTTCTGTGGAATATAGAAGGACATGTGGTTTCCCAGGAGAAGCAGAACCTGCCCCTTGGGATTGATATAGTGGAGGATCATTTTTCCACCCTGTCCGAAGATCAGCGATCCTTCCGAGCGAATCTCCCCGCTGTTCGGAGGGGAAAGTTTTTGGGTGAAACTTGCCATGAATCCCGGGTGTTCCTTGACCGAGAATGACATCTTTTTTAACATTTCCTGAGGAGAAATCGTGCCTGCTTCAGCGGAGCCCGCTGAAAAAAGAAAAAGAAAAGCCAGGAAAAGCCGGCATGAGATGGTCTTTCTGCAGGACCTTCCCGTCGGGGCAATCCATCCGGCATCAATCTTCCTGTTCATGGTTTCTGTTTCCTTTCAAAAGAGGTCGCGGTTTGCTGCCATCTTGTTTCCCGATCAGTCCTTCCGATTCCATCCGTTCAATAATGCGGGCTGCACGGTTATATCCGATCCTGAGGTGCCGCTGAATCAGGGATGTCGATGCTTTTCCCTGCCGGCGAACAATGGCGACTGCTTCTTCATAGAGGCCATCATTTGAGTCGGCAGAGTCATCATCATCAATGGATCCATATTTGGACTCCTGGTCTCCGGGTATTTCGGAAAGAGTCAACCTTTCCATGATATCGCCAAGGCTGCTGTCTGTTCCAGTAGAGGCTCTTGGAGATTCTTTCCAGAAGGATACGAGCCTTGAGAGCTCCGATTCGGAGATAAAAGCCCCATGAAGTCTTCTCAGCGCGTCTGTTCCGGGCGGGCGCATCAGCATATCACCGGCACCCAGCAGACTTTCCGCCCCACCCTGGTCGAGGATAACGCGGGAATCGATCTGGCTTGTGACCTGAAATGCAATCTTTGTGGGAATGTTTGCCTTGATCAGGCCTGTCAGGACCGCAACTGATGGCCTCTGCGTTGCAAGGACCAGGTGTATTCCTGCCGCCCTCGCCATCTGGGCCAGACGGATAATGGGGGGCTCAACATCTTTTTTCAGGCTCAGCATCAAGTCGGCAAGCTCGTCGATCAGGACTACGATAAATGGAAACCAGTCTTTTTCCGGCACAGCCTTTCTGTATTCTCCGATGTTTCTGACTCCGGTGTTTTTCATGAGCTCGTACCGACGGATCATCTCGTCTGCCAGAATCCGCAATTTCGAGGCGGCAATTTTGGGGTCTGTGATAACCGGGCCCAGAAGATGCGGAATTCCTTCATAGGGGGCGAACTCGAGCCTTTTGGGGTCTATCATGATGAACCTGACATCTTCCGGTCTTGCGCTCATGAGAATGCTTGCTATCAGAACATTCATGCATACGGATTTTCCCGTCCCGGTCGCACCGGCAATCAACAGGTGGGGCATTCTGGCAAGATCGACGGCGTAGGGGTCGCCATTGATCGTTTTTCCGATGGCGAGAGAAAGAGGGGAGGAAATAGAACGAAAACTTGGACTCGAAAGAATTTCCCTGAATGTGACCAGTTGCCGGACCGGATTGGGGACTTCGAGACCAATCGTGGATTTTCCCGGAATGGGGACATGCAGGTTAACTTGTGGAGCTTTCAGGGCCATGGCAATTTCGCTGGTCAGGCTTGTCACCCGGCTGACCTTTGTCCCCGGAGCAGGAAGAAACTCAAAAAGTGTCACGACGGGGCCCGGCTGTGATCCGACCATCTTTCCGGGGACACCATAGGTCCTGAAAAGGTCGCCAAGAGTTTTTTCCGTTTCACGTATCTGGGACTGAGGCATGACCTCCTTTGCGCTTCCTGTTGGATCGAGGAGATCTGCTGTCGGGAGCAGGGATTGACTGGAGTCGGTGTTTGCCGGTGTCGGGATGGCGGGTTTTTTTGGAGCTGGAGCCGTTTTTGGCTTCTGCTCCTGGGCAGTTTCCCTGATAGAGGGAGAAAAGGGTGTTTCTTCCGGATTGTCCTGTGGGCGTTCTTCTTTGACAACAACATATTGGGGATCCGTGTCCCTGACGAGAAATGACCTGATCCTGTCTCTTTTCTGTCTGAGCCAATCGGTGATCGATGTCCCTTTTTTGCTGCCGATAAAGGATACGACGGGGGCCAGGAGAAACAGGAGCGATGTCAGGAGAACTCCCCCCAGGATGAGCAGCGATCCCGCTTTGTTGAGTCTGGAAAGAGAAAAATTGAGAATCTTCTGGCCGATTTCCCCCCCGGGTCTATAGGGAGCAATAAGATTTTCCGGAAATATCATGCAAAGAAGAGGCGGAAGGGAGATTGTGAGGAGGATCCAGCCCATGATAGACCAGGGGGGATGGGGCTTTTCCTGGCGGTGGAAGAAGGAGATGCTCCACAGGAGCACCGGGGCAAGAATGGCCGATAGTCCGAGGGACTCGTAAAGGACTGCGGCAATACTTGCTCCCCAGAAGCCCATTGTATTTTGGGGGACCTTGAGGCTCGAGACCGTCAGGATGGACGGGTCACTGCTGTTTGCCGTGGCAAGGGCGAGCAAGAGAAACAATGTGAGCGTCCAGAGGAAGACCTGCTGGGCCCTTCTCAGAAGGTTCTTCTGATGGTGTGTCTCCGCGGGGGAGGGCTTTTCCTGCTGCCTGTCCTCGCTCAATCTTTGTCATCCGCTGCGGTTGTTTTGTTGATCATTTTTACATCTCGAGAATGATCGGAATGATGACTGGGTCCCGTTCGAAGTTCTTTTTGAAATATTTTCTCAGGCTGTTATGGATCATTGTCTTGAGCGCCGACGATTCTTTCCGGATTTCAGGGTCCGACGAGTTGATGGCAATTTCAACGTGAGCCTTGATCAGGGCTGTCAGTTCGAGCGAGAGGTCAGAAAGGACGACTCCCCTTGTTGTGACTTCGGGGCCCATGACCATATCACCAGTCTGCTGGGACAAAGCGACTATCACTGTGACGATTCCATCCGATCCCAGTCTCTGTCTGTCTCTTATGACGACTTCTTCGACATCTCCGACTCCTTTTCCGTCAACAAAGGTCCTGCCGCTGGGGATTTTCTGGAGAACCTCCGCATGATTCGGATCAAGCTCGAGTACGTCGCCGTTCTCGATGACAAACACATGTTCCTGAGGAACACCGGTAGAGACAGCCGTTTTTGCATGCCTTGAAAGCATGCGGTATTCCCCATGCATCGGGACAAAGAACTTTGGCTTAAGCATCCGGATCATCATCTTTTGATCTTCCTGGCTTGCATGGCCGGAAACATGAATTTCTGAAACACGCTGATAATGGACGATGGCACCCTTTCTGGAGAGGAAATTGATGATTTTGCCAATCGCCCTTTCATTTCCGGGGATCACCCTGGCGGACAGCAGAATCGTGTCGTTTGCACCGATGGCGATGTGTTTGTGGTCACCAAGAGCCATCCGGAAAAGGGCACTCATCGGCTCACCCTGGCTGCCGGTGGTAATGATTGTCACCTCTCCCGGAGGGAGAAGTGCCGCCTGATCGAGCTTGATGACTTTGTCGGGAGGAATGTGGAGGTATCCAAGCTCTGTGGCAATCTTGTAATTGGTCTCCATCGACCGTCCGGTAAATGCGATTTTTCTTCCCAGACGGATCGAGACATCAGCGACTTGCTGCAACCTGTGGATGTTGGAGGAAAAAGTGGCAACGATGACTCTTCCTGGTGCCATTGAGATCAGCTGATGCAATGGATCTGTCACAAGCGCTTCCGAGAGGGACAGGCCGGACTTTTCTGAATTGGTGCTGTCACTCATGAGGCAGAGGATGCCCTGGTCACCCAGAGCACAGAAGCGGTGCATGTCGAAGTGTTCTCCGTCAATTGGAGTCAGGTCAACCTTGAAGTCGCCGGTGTGAAGGATCGTTCCTGCATCGGTCGTGATCGCAAAAGAGACGCCGTCTGCGATGGAGTGGGTGATTCTGATCGGTTCTATGGAAAAGGGCCCCATCGTGCAAGCTTCCCGCGGTCTTAAGGTTACAAGCTTTGTCTCTGTGATGTTTTTGTGCTGCTTGAGCTTGCCCTCGAGCAGTCCCAGCGTGAGGGCTGTTCCAAAAACGGGAACATTGAACTCCCGCAGAAAATAGGGAACAGCACCGATGTGGTCCTCATGTCCGTGCGTCAGGAAAAGAGCGAGGACTTTCTTGCGATTTTCCTTGAGGTAGGAAAAGTCGGGAATGATCAGGTCTATACCAAGAAGGTCATCTTCCGGGAAGAGGACCCCGCAGTCGACAACGATGATCCCTTCGGATGTCTCGTAGGCGGTCATGTTCATTCCGATTTCACCGATCCCGCCTAACGGGATGATGCGAACTTTTCCGGGTAAAACAGGCTCAGGGGGAGCGGGGGGCTGGGTATCTGTGTTCACTGTGTCAGTTTCTCCTTAAGATCTTTATGTGAAGTTTTGTTCCAGTCCTTTTTTGTGTATTTCTGTCGACAGGAGCAACAGTTCTTCCGGAAGCAATCGTTCAACCCTTTTCTCCGGGGGGATTCCCAATATGTTGAAAACTTCCTCGAAATAACCTTTTGGTATTTCCGGAAAAGCCAGCCGGGCGGCATTCTGGAGCGTCCGCCTCCGATAGGAAAACAGTTTCCTTGACAAATTCAGGGCTTGTCTCGTTTGCTCTCTTTCCTGCTTGGTGTCGAATATTCTTGGCCGTATCACAACGACAGAGGAGTGAACCTTGGGTGCCGGGAAAAACGATCCGGGTTTCAGGTCCAGAACTTTTCTTGACGAAGCCGAAAGCGCCATTGCCACCGACAGATGACCGTAGTCATCGGAGCCGGGAGATGCAACGATCCTTCTGGCTACTTCACGCTGGAACATGAGAACCATTTCCAAGGGCGGCTTCGGACTCGACAAAAAACGGAAAAGCAACGGTACGGATATATTGTATGGGAGATTGGATACGATCCGGTAGCCCCCTCCGGAGAAAGGGGGTGAAAGATAGTCCTCTCCCTCTCCAAACGGGTATTCGAGTGCGTCGGTCTGGATAATCCGGACTCCCGGGCTGGATCCATACCGTTCGGTGAGGGCGGGAAGAAGGTCCTGGTCCTTTTCCAGAAGAACAAGATTGGATGTTTTGCTCAAAAGAGCCTTCGTGAGAATCCCTTTTCCGGGACCAATCTCAATCACTGGTGTTTCCCTTGGAATTCCAGGATCAAGAAAATCGGCAATTTTTTGAGCTATTGATGGATCGGTCAAAAAATTTTGCCCCAGACTTTTCCTGGCTCGGTGGGGCGGGGTCATCATCATCTTTTCCATGAGAGAATCAGGAGCTTCTCCAGATTTGAAATTTTGTTTTGACTAGTTGTTCGCATAGAATATCACAAGGGGATCCTTAGATGGTTCAATTTGGACTCAAGAAGACAGAAAAATCAACCGGAGGCGTATTGCGCCTATCCAGGAGAGGGTGTCATCGAATTCGATTCATTTGAAAAGCCTCCCTACCGGCAGGCGCTGATTCTTGTCAACCATGGCGAAGATGATATTCGATGGGCCTTTCGCTGGTTTGTCCTGGTCTCCATTTTGCTGCATGCTTCCCTGCTTCTTCTGGTGATCAAGGATCCTGCCCTTTTGAACAGGCTTGAAGATCTGATCGCTCCGCAAAAGCCACCGATGACAGAGGCAATGAGAAAAAAACTGGCAGAAGAAAGAAAGCCCGTCTTTGTGGATATTCTTGATCCGTCAAAAGTTCCTCAGTCTTCTCGGACCGTTGCGCCTCCACTTCCGAAGGGGCATTCTCTTTCGGGAAAACCCAACCACCATGATTCCAAAACGGTGCTGAGGCCCTCTTCAGCCCCTCCACCGAAGGTCGCAGAGCCCAAGCCAAAGATTGCGCCTTCGGAGCCGGAAAGGGAGGCTCCTCTGGCAAAGGATGAGCCGGGTCTTTCGCAGGTCAAAAAATCTGCAAGGCATGAACATCCGAACCACAATAAATCCAAGGAAACAGAAAAGCATCAGGAACGGATGGCCAAAACAGCTCCGGTCTCTCCCAGTGAAAAACCAGAGAAGCCGACGAAGATTGTCAGGAAGATTTCACCCAAGGACCTCAATAAAATTCTGTCACAGGAGTCTCTGGGAGACCCTTTTTCGAAGAACCTGAACCTTTCGAAAGACCTCTCTCCTGCGTATTCGGACAAGCCTGATCCGACAGACCGGATCATGGCCAATCTGGAGGACGAAACATATTCGAGTTATATAAAGCGGATCCAGGAACGATTTGAAACAATAGGGGAGTATCCGGAAGAGGCTGCTTCCCGGGGAATCACGGGAAGGGCCTTGGTCACCTTCCGGATCCTTGCCGACGGGACTCTTGACGGGGTTACTCTTTCGAAGAGTTCCGGGTCAGCCATCCTTGATGAGGAAGCACTGAGAATCGTTCGAGTGGCGTCCCCATACATTCCCCTTCCGACAGCCTTTCATAAAAAAGAGCTGACACTGACATGGGCTTTCATTTTTTATAACGGGGGATTCCATGTCATTCAGTAGCGCTTCGGGAATCCTTGCCTTGTCTGTTGCGGTTGTTTTGTCCTCCGTCCCTTTATCCTTCGCGGAGGTGACAGGGCAATCTTCGACGCCTGTGGATCCCATGGTCCGGGTCATCAGGGACCTGTCTTCGGGAAATGAGAAGAAAGCCAAGGAGGATATCGGGAGGATTTCATCTCCGGAGGTAAAGGGGCTGTCACGTCAACGACTCAGGCAATATGACCTTCTCGAAGAATACCTGAATCCTCCAGCCTCCTTGTCGGACGCGACAATCAGGAAAGTTCTGAGTCATGCGGGCAGAAATTCCGACCTGGTTTTCTGGAGAGCTTATCAGGGGCCGATGGGGAAAAAGTATTCGGGGCAACCCCTT
>JAKAYF010000093.1 GCA_021816465.1 Nitrospirota bacterium | reverse complement strand
AAAACATGCGGATGTCTCCGAATCATCTTTTCAGCGGACTTATTCAGGAGGTCCGAAACAAGAAGACCGTTTTTTTCCCAAATAATTTGTCGCATAAAAAACAACACGGTGAAAAGGTCCGCGATTTCTCCCGAAGCTTCGTCGAGATTTTCTGCGGAAATAGCATCCGAAAGCTCATAGACTTCTTCTCGAAGGTCTTCAAGGAGGGTTGTGAGCGTTTGTGACCGGTCATAGGCACAGCCATCATCTCCGCGCAACCTGTTAATCACTCCTATCAGTCTGGAGACCGCTTTTGAGTCCTCCCCATCGAGTTTGTCCAATCCTTTTGCCCCCTATCAATGACTCTCCACTAAACCTGAGAACGATTGTCGTGGGGAGATGCGAATGATCTTCCCTGCCACTCAGCGAACGCTATAGTGGTGTTTTCCAGTCTCGCGAGCGGATGTTCCTCTTTGATCTGTTCCTCTTTCTCCGAGGATTGGAGAAGCTGTTTCTGACTTCGAATCTTGTTCCCCTCTCCCCGGAGACTTTGATCCTCGACCGCTCTGTCATTGTTGTGTCTGTTTCCCGCCCGCCGGATCATCTTCTGCGTGATTTTCACTTCCGCAGCAAGACGGATTTTCAGGAACAAGCTTGCGTTTTGATCGGCATTGTCCCATCTGTCCGCAGTTCTGCAGGCAAACTTGGTACGGGAGGTTGTGGAATAAGCGTGAAAGCGTTTGCCGGTCTGCATGGGAAGAGAATACCTCAAGGAGATGGCCGAAACAAAGATGGGTGGTCTTTTGATCCACGCCTGGCTTGTGTCCTAAGAAGGGGATCTCTCCGCCGAGAAGGTAATGCTGGAAGGACGATCGGGGAGAATGGCGGTATCGCTGAAATAAACTGGCAGTGAGATTTTTGAAAAGATTGCCCGGACAAGGATCTGCAACGGGTGGGGATGTGTGATGTCTTTTCCATTAAACAGGAGAGCCTCCCTGACAAGGAGCCTCTCCTGTCAAGTTCATTCAGAAGGTTCCGATTCCGCCAATCAGTGGAGCCTGGAACTTTTCAAAGATTACAAAGAGGATCACAGGAAAAGCCAGGATGAAAGTAAAGAGAACCATTGGGGCTGCTCCAAGTGAGGGCTGATTGTTGTTCATGATTCGGCTCCTTTGTTAAAAGCCCCAAAAGGGCATTGATGATGAGTGTGGCACCATTCCTGAAGGATGGTTACAGGGAATACAGGAGCAAGTGGTATGCCCGGATTCTTTTGAGGGATGGTTTTATTTAATTATTTTTTGAATATGAGTTTTTTTTGAGGGAGAAAAGCCGGAGGAAAGAGGATGTTTCTTTTGTGAATCATGAGTCATGAAACACTGTTTCACTTGTTTCTTGAATGAAACATTCCCTGTTTCATGTTTAAACGTTTCATGTGGCGCCAGAGTGTAATTCTGCTGATTCCAAGAATTGAGGCCGCACCTTCGATTTTTCCCTTTGAAGAACGGAGTGCTTTTTCGATCCTGCGACGTTCAAACATTTCAGGATCGGGCAAATCCTCGTCAAAGGAATTCTTTTCGGCGGGAACAGTTGTTTCCCGGGAATAGAACCTGTCGGAGGCTTTTCGGACAGACTCCGGCAAATCCGAAGACTCGATGGGCTTGTGAGGATCTGAAACCGCAAGAACTGATTCGACCAGGTGCTTTAATTCCCTTATGTTCCCAGGAAAGTGATAGGCAGAAAGAACTTGCATGGCTTCAGGAGAGAATGAAGACGATGAAATCCTGTTTTGTTTTTGAAAAATATCCCTGAAGTGTTCGATCAGGATGGGCAGGTCTTCCGTGCGCTTTCGGAGAGGAGGAATATGAAGTGAAAGTCCGTTGAGCCGATAGAACAGGTCCGCCCTCATCCTCCCTTCCCTCAGCAGCTTCTCCGGATCTTCATTGGTGGCTGCAATGATCCTGGTGGAAATGGACTGCGACTGGCTTGAACCCATGGGTTCGAAGATGCCATCCTCGAGAAAGCGCAGCAGGCGCGTCTGGACAGCGGGAGGGATGTTCTCTATCTCGTCGATGAAGAGTGTTCCTCCGTGAGCACGGGAGAGTCTTCCCGACTGGGAAGATACGGCTCCGGTGAATGCGCCTCTCTGGTGGCCGAAAAGGGCATCTTCAACCAGGGTTTCAGGAATGACGGAAAGGTCAAGGGCGACAAACGGCCCGCGGGCTCTCCGGCTTCTTTCATGAATAAGACGGGCAAGGCATTCCTTTCCGGTTCCAGTCTCTCCGATAAGAAGGACAGGAATCTCCGTTTTGGCAATCCTTGTCAGTTTTTCCAGAAACGGTTCAGCCCATTCACGGGAGGCGACAAAGGTATGCTGATGATGCTTTGCGGGTGTTTCCTTACAAAATGGCTGGAAAGACTTCAGGAGGTATGGATAGCCGGTTAATTCGGTGGTGATCTTTTCTGTATTGATATTGATTTGGCCAAAAGAGGACTCGAGGCAGGGATATGGAATTTCCTGGTCTGATAAGTGGTTTGAAAAAAAACCGGATATTTTCTGGCAACTTCCTGAACAGATCCTGCCCTGAAGTGATTCAGGACAAAGAGATCCGATACTCTCGGCCGGGAGTTCCAATGATTCCAATGCAGACTCAGAAGCCCATGCAATCCTGAAGGAGTGATCAATGAGCACCATCGGAGAATTGGTGGCTCTTGAGATCGGTTCCATGATGGCGCTCAGGTTGATTTTGGATTGGGGTGTCATTCCTCCCACTCCTGTTCTTTTTCCGGATTGGCCAGGTCATCTTGAATGGGGTGGCGGAGAGAGAGGGATTTGAACCCCCGCTGGAGTTCCCCCCAGAGTTGATTTCGAGTCAACCGCCTTCAGCCTCTCGGCCATCTCTCCACATTTTTCCTGATAATATCATAGATGATCCTGTGGTCCCAAACGTTTTTTCTCAAAAAAATTCCGCAGGAGCTCCTTGACCGGTTCATCGAGAATTCCTTCCCGGACAATAATCTTATGGGCCCATCTTGGATCATTCTGTAAGTCATACAAGGATCCCATTACTCCGGAGCGTGGTTCTCTCGCAGAAAAGATGACTTCCCTGATCCTGGCCTCCATGATTGCACCAAAACACATGGGGCAGGGTTCGAGCGTGACATAAAGGGAGGCTCCCTGCAGTCTGTAGTTTTTTGTTGCCCTTGCCGCTTCCCTGATGGCCAGAATTTCGGCGTGGCCTGTTGGATCGCTCCCGGCAATGCGGGCGTTGTGGGCTCTGGATAAGATCTTGTCATCTAAAACGAGAATGGCCCCAACCGGTACCTCGTCAAGGGAAAAGGCTTTTTCTGCTTCGGAAATAGCCAATTTCATGAAATGCTGATCCTTTTGAAAACGTGACATATATCACCTTTTTTATCTGGAAAAACCTGTCGTTTCTGATAGAATCAACCGATGAAAAAATCACTGTCCTGTCTTTTGCTGATTCTTCTTTTTTCCGGCGATCCGTTGCCGCTTTTTGCTGTTCCGATTGCGGTGCCCTCGGATTCTGCCGAGTTGCAGGAGAAACTTCCCAAAATGGCCTCCCTCATTATGAAGGGGAAGGCCAACCTTGCGCTACCTGAACTGAAAAAGCTCGATCTCCGTTATCCTGACCGTGCGACTGTCCACTTCCTTACAGGTATTGCATATGGGAAGCTTGGAATGAATGAAGATGCCGTCAGGGAGGAACGGCAGGCGCTTTCAGATGATCCTCAATATCTGCCGGCAAGAATCTCCTTGGGGATTGCCGAAGGGAATACTGGCCATTTCAAGCAGGAAATCCGCCAGGAGCGACTGGTTCTTTCCGTCGACCTCAAGAATGAGTCCGCCTGGGAAGCCACCGGATGGGCGTATGCTTCACTTGCAAAATGGAGTCTATCCAGAGAAGCGGAAGAACAGGCGATCCGCCTGAACCCTTATGATGACCAGGCTCACATGGTGCTGGGGATTTCCCTGGCGCATCTGGGGTTTTATGAAGAAGCGCTTACGGAAGAACTCAAGGCGAAAAAGCTGAACCCGAAAGATGGGGGAACGCTGAGGGCTATTGCCTGGATCAAAACACTTATTGCTCCTGAACATAAACAAAAACATGAAAATGATGTCCAGACGGTCAATCCGCTCCTCGCTCCAGACCAGGGGGATATTCCTCAGGGGGCTCCCGGGATCATTCCTTTGTCAGGAGGAACCAATTCGGGGAATACGGGCAATTTGAGGGCTCCTGCCAGGCCGTGATTTTCCTGATCATGGTCTCCTTGGCCAGGACTCCATGATCAGGAAAAGGAGCTGGAAGAAAGTTTTCTTTTGTGGTAGAGTTTTGGGCCGTTTGGAGGGGTGGCCGAGTGGTCGATGGCGGCGGTCTTGAAAACCGTAGAGCGAAAGCTCCGTGGGTTCGAATCCTACCCCCTCCGCCAAACTGCATTTCCAGTATCTCCATTTTGTGTCCATGGCGCTTAAATGCTATGCCTCTTCTCTCCTCACACAACCACTTCTCAGGTTTGATGGCCAAATAGGCGATTTACTCATCGCACAGGGGACCTCAATCTTGCCTGCCTCAGGGGCCTTCGTCGCTCTGTGGGGATCTCTGAATCTCCCCATGAATAAATTTATGGGGTTCTATCCGTGATTAAAGAAGGTCTGTCGGGCTCTCGCCTTTCGGCTATGCCTCCCGACTCTTCCCTCTCCACAGCCGGACTTCCGGGAGGAACGGCTCTGACTCCGGCTAGAAGCCGAAGGAGGCAGGACGGACTTTGCCACTCGCCGTTTGTTTGACTCGATGTACTGCCCGATGATTTCCATCGGAGCCCCGCCCACGGTGGAAACAAAATAGCTGTTGGTCCAGAGACTCGGCAGGCGGGTGCGGCACCAGCGGAACTCCTGGCGTAACAACCGTGAGGACCGTCCCTTGATCAGCTTGATCAGATGGTGAATACCGAACTGCGGATCCACCTCGACAAGGAGATGCACATGATTCGGCATGACCTCCATCTCCAGCACCGCGCTCCTGGTCTCAGAATACACCTGATGTATAATCTCCTTTAACCGATCGTCCGCCCCGTTCACCAGAACGTCTCTTCGGTATTTAGAACACCACACAACATGGTATTTACAGGAAAACACCACGTTGTTGTTCGATTTGTAGTTGACCTTATATTCTGGCATGAGCATCTTATCCAAGATCCACTTCAGATAATCAACCTCTGCTCACCCCATGGATGAATCAAGGGGCTTGCGCTGCGGATTCGGTCATGGATAGGGCGGTTTTTCCCTTTCTGGGAGGAATGTTTGGAGGAGGCGGTCCGGTGTGTTCGGAAAACGGAAAAGCCGGGGCAGGAGCTGTTCGAGGACAAAGCCTTCGGAGAGGATGGTAAGATACAGGGGGTTCAACCGACTTCGCACATCTTGGCCAAAATGGGCCTTTCGCTTGCGGGGCCGAAATCCACCCAATAGACTGGTGGCGGAAGGATGACAATTTCAGAAAGCAGCGAAATGAGGGGATTTATTTTTGTATTGAACTCCTGTCCCCGCATTCCCCTTCTTTGGCCGTAGGCCAAGAGGGGGTCAAGGGGACCATTTTTAGTCTATTCCAATTGAAGAATGAGTCTGAAAATAAGATCCTCCGATTAAGGGACCCGGATCAAAATCGTTCTTGGTTAAAAGCCTGGACCTGAGGTTTGTCTTTCTGCTTCTCAGGCCCGATTTTCAGGTCTTGCTGTCCAGGACTGAAAAAGAGACTCCCTGGCGATATTCATCTGTTCAGCTGCTTCATTATCGGTCTTTGACAGACTGATTTTTTCCAGTTGAGCCATGGTCAAACCCGGTTTGAGACAACTCTCCGCACAGGGGAGAGATTTGAACTTTTCAAAAGGTGTTTGAATATCCTCATAGCGGTAGCGTTTCTTTTCCCTTGGCGTCGGTCACGGTTTTGGGGAAGAAACAGGGCCGGTGGAAATTCACATAGGGGTTCAGATGCTCCCGGCAAAAGGCATTGACCTCCTGGGCAAAGGCCTGGGGGATATGCGCATATCCCAAGTGCTTTCTCACCACGGAAGCATTTTTGGATTCGGCCAGGGCGTTGTCGTTTG
>JAKAYF010000092.1 GCA_021816465.1 Nitrospirota bacterium | reverse complement strand
ATGTCAAACTCTCCTTGCCCTGACCGATCGGTGAAATTTCCGGGCGAATCCGGGTGGGATGAAGAGATGCGGGCTTACAACGATTTCGGATTCCGGGCTGTGCCCGTGGAATCGATCTGCTTTTTAATCGTGCTTTGATGGGGGACTTGACATGGTCGTGAGGGTCAAATGATCGATCTTGACCTGCTCTTCCTGGAGCTCAAACCACAGGGCATGCATGACCGAAAGGGTTACGGCCATTGTGACTCCAATAATCCAGACGAAATACCACATGATCCCAACTCCTTTTTTTAGTAAAGAGTGTGTTCTTCCCGCGAGACTGATTCAATGGTGACAGGGCCGCGAAGAACCCAGTAGGCCCAGCTTGTATAGATGATGGTAATGGGCGTGAGGATCAACGTTGCCCAGAACATGATCTGGAGCGTCAAACGGCTTGATACGGCATCCCATGCGGTGAGGGAGGCACCCGGATCAAGGCTTGACGGCAGAATGAACGGAAAAAGGGAAACGGAAGCGGTCAGGATCACGCCCACTCCTGCCAGTGTTGACCCGGTGAAAGCGAGTCTGCCGCTTTTAAGCCACCCTCCCAGAAAGGCAAGGAATGTGCCCAGAAAAACGGTGATCACGATACCCCATAAGTCCGGGTGGGCGTGGAAGTTATTGAGCCAGGCACCCTGTTCCCGGACAACGGTTTTTGCAAGAGGGTTAGGCATGTCCTGTGGCCCGGGTCCGGAGATGATCCTGTATCCCGGGATGCGGGTGACCCAGACTCCAATGGCCGCATAAAGGAGTCCGGTGAGGAGGGAAAGACAGGTGACCGCCTTTGCCGCCCTTTTTTGAAGGACCGACTCCGTTCGCACAAGAAGATATGCGCCACCGTGGAGTGCGATCATTGAAAGGGACAGGGCTCCTGAAGCAAGCCCGAAGGGGTTCAGTAGCCCCCAGAAGGTTCCTTCATAAAAAGACCTCATCGAGTTGTCAAGGCGAAAGGGAACCCCTATGAAGAGATTTCCGAAGGCAACACCAAAAATCATGGCCGGTACGGTTCCTCCGATGAACAGTCCGCCGTCCCAGAATGTTCGCCAGGAGGGATTTTCGATCTTGCTGCGGTAGTCAAAGCCGACAGGTCTGAAGAAAAGTGCCCATAAGACCAGAAGCATCGCAACATAAAATCCCGAAAAGGCGGTGGCATAAACAATGGGCCAGGCAGCGAAAAGAGCGCCGCCTGCGGTGATGAACCAGACCTGGTTGCCCTCCCAGTGTGGTCCGACACTGTTAAGGAGGACTCTCCGCTCGATATCGCTCTTTCCGATCCACGGCAGGAGAAATCCAACGCCCATGTCAAATCCGTCCGTGATAAAAAACCCTGAGAGAAGGACAACGACAAGCCCCCACCAGAGCTCTTTGAGTGTTCCGTAATCAAACATGGAGGTCTCCTTTATCAAGCATTCCTGAAACGCCCCTCGATGTGTCGGTTTCGGAATAAAGCTCGGAGACGGGGCCGATTTTCGCATATTTTCTCATCAGGACAATCTCGATAACCAGAAGCACGGTATAAAACAGGGTGAACCCCACGAGAGAGAAAATCAGGCTTCCGGTTGTGAGGGATGAGGTGGACAGAAAGGTGGGGAGGATCCCATAGATAGACCATGGCTGCCGTCCGTACTCCGCGACAAGCCATCCCAGCTCGCTTGCGGCATAAGGCAAGGGAATGGAGAAAATCGCGAGCCTTAAAAGCCACGCTTTCTCGTCGCATTGGCTTTTGCTCGAATAGTAGAAAGCGGCGGCAAAAAGAGCCAGAAAGAAAAATCCAAGACCGACCATTGCCCGAAACGCCCAGAACAATGGTGTTACGCGAGGGATGGTATCAAGTGCTGCCTGATGGATTTGTTCCTGCGTCGCAAGGGAAACGTCCTGTGTATATTTTTTTAGCAAAAGTCCAAAGCCGAGATTATCCTTTTCAGACATAAATTCTTTTCTGAGTTCGGTGTTTTTGGGATCCTTGCGGAATTTTTCGAGAGCCTCGACCGCAAGGATCCCTTTCCTGATCTTCACTTCATTGTTGACCACGATTTCCTTGATTCCGGGGATGGCTGTGTCATAGGTGCGGGTTGCGATCAGCCCAAGGACCCAGGGGATGCGTATCTGGAAATCGTTTTTCATGTTCTTCTGGTCCGGTATTGCGATCAGGTTGAATGAGGCCGGAGCCGGCTCGGTGTCCCACATGGCTTCCATGGCCGCAAGCTTCGTTTTTTGCCCGATTCCATCAAGGTATCCTGACTCGTCGCCAAGGATGATGACAGAGACTGTGGCTGCAAGGCCAAAGGCGGCGGCAATCCGGAAGGATCTCCTGGCGACTTCCATATGTCTTTTCTTCAGGAGGTACCAGCCGCTGATACCAAGCACAAAGCAGGAGGCTGTTACATAACCTGCGCTCACGGTGTGGACAAACTTGGCTTGGGCTGTCGGGTTCAGAAAGAGAGCCCAGAAACTTGTGACCTCCATGCGCATGGTATCCGGATTGAACTGGGCCCCCACTGGGTTCTGCATCCATCCATTGGCCACAAGAATCCACAGGGCGGAGAGATTGGTTCCTGTCGCCGTCATGATGGTGGCAAAAAGATGGCCGCCTCTGGAGAGCCGGTTCCATCCAAAAAAGAACAGGCCCACAAAGGTGGATTCGAGAAAAAAGGCCATCAGAGCTTCAATGGCCAGGGGCGCTCCGAAGATATCTCCCACATAATGGGAATAATAAGACCAGTTCGTTCCGAACTCGAACTCCATGGTCAGACCTGTCGTGACTCCCAGGGCGAAGTTGATTCCGAAGAGCTTTCCCCAGAACCTGGTCATCTCTTTGTAGATGGGCTTTCCTGTCATGACATAGACCGTTTCCATGATGACCAGAAGATAAGTCATCCCCAGGGTCAGGGGCACAAACAAAAAATGGTAAAGAGCCGTAACGGCAAACTGCAAACGGGAGAGATCCACTAAACTTTCATTTGGCATCGATGATCCTCCTTGGGCATTGGTTTTGATTTGATCAAACATTGGATCGTAATATCGATGCCAATTAAGCTGATCCTGTCCAAATAGCCTTTCCAGGGGAGTATTTTGTCAAAATTGGCAAAGGAGATCTGATGTCATCTCTTGGATTCAAGTCTGAAGTGCAACAGGCAATGGTGATTGGGCATATTGGATTTCCACCCCAAGGGGGATCCCATGGGCGACCGGTATCCCGGAACTTTTCGTGGCTTATGATTGATACGGTCCAGGGCAAGTTGTCCTTGACCATTTTTGATGTTCGAGCATCCCATGCCCTTGGGAAAAGACCGCAGCACAAGCTATTACTGTTCTCATGCAATCCGCTTTCAGCATGGCGGCGACTCTTTCATGCTCGGCGAATTTCTTGCCATTGTCAAAGGTCATGGGATGGAAAAGCTCCTTGTGGGACCTTAAGGGATGAGTCACGACCGCCGCTTGGCCAGTGTGGCAAGTGTTCCTGTGTGATTTTTCCCAATGACGGTATCCCCCTCCCAATCGCCAATACGTGACTTGTGCCGGACGACTTCAGGACGTTTGGCAATACGGGCGCGATTCTTGATTGTCCCTCGTCGTTTTTGCCCATTGGAGTAGACCTTTCGGCGTGGCTTCTGCCTCCGTAAAGGCAGATGGAGCCTTCCATATTCCTGTGCCGGTCTCGTGACAATTTTGTAGGATTTGAAGACTTTTTGCCTTTATTAGTGAAAATGTTACGATAAGAAATAAACACCTTCCTCTGATCTGGATGATTTATCAAAAAGGGGCCTCTATTATCGAGCTCATGATGGAGTTGTTTGATGCTTAGGATGACTGGTCGAAAGCCACCTGGTCAGGCTTCTTCGGAGATCGCGAAGGAACTTCCTTATATTGTCGGTGTGGTGGCCTCTGCCGGGGGACTTTCGGCATTTAACGAATTCTTGAAGGGAATTCCTCCCGATAGCGGTCTGGCCTATATATTTCTCCAGCATCTTGACCCCTCCCATGAAAGTGTCCTTTCCGAAATCCTTCAAAAAGGAACCTCTCTTAAGGTTGTTCCCGTTCAGGTTCCGGTCCGCGTCAAGCCGAATCACCTGTACGTGATCACTCCAGGAACATCCCTTCTGATCCGGAACGGGGTCCTTTCCCCGTCGGATCTCACCGGAGAGGGCGGCCACCACCAGCATCTTTTCGATCAGTTTCTGGAGTCTCTGGCCTCTGATCTGAAGGAGAGGGCCGTTGGAGTGATCCTTTCGGGGGCCGGTTCGGATGGTTCTGCCGGGATTTCGGCAATCAAAAACCATGGCGGGGTAACCCTGGCCCAGGATGACACCGCGATATTTCCTTCAATGCCGACAAGTGCCATTTTAACGGGGTCGGTGGATTTTATTCTCCCCCCCTTTCTGATTGCCCAGAAAATTGTCTCGCTTCACCAGCCAACAGTCGGACTTGAAAACGAAGGTCCCTTCTCCGAAGAGTCCCTTCCGGCTGAGAAAGAAGAAGACAGCGTTGTTCCGGATGACTACAGAAAGGTTGTGGCACTTCTTAAGCTTCGTACCGGCGTGGATTTTTCCCTCTACAAATCCCGTCCTCTTCTCCGGAGGATCACCCGAAGAATGATGCTTTCCGATATCCGGGAGCTCCCGGCCTATCTCAGTCTTCTGGAAAAAAGCGACGGAGAGGTTGCGGCTCTTTTTTCGGACATCCTTCTCGATGTGACCGCGTTTTTCAGGAACCCTCATGTGTTTGAAAAGCTTTCCGAGTCAGTCTTGCCAAGACTCTTGGGCGGCAGGACAGGCGAAATGCTCCGGATATGGGTTGTCGGCTGTTCCTCGGGAGAGGAAGCCTATTCCCTTTCCATCTTGTTGACCGAGTTTTGCGAAGAGCATTCTCTTCCGGCCCATTTCCAGATTTTTGCCACGGACCTCAATGATGACCTTTTAAGGATTGCCCGTGCGGGAGTTTATGAAAGCCGGTCGATGGAAGGTGTTTCACTTGAGAGGCGGTCCCGGTTTTTTACCCGGGAGGAGGGGCTCTATCGTGTTTCGGGGCTCATCCGGGACAGGATTGTCTTTGCCCGTCACAACATTCTGAAGGATCCTCCGTTTTCCCGGATGGATCTCGTCTCCTGCCGGAATCTTCTGATCTACCTGGACCCTTTTGTCCAGAACAGGGTTATTCGTCTTTTCCATTATGCCTTGTCTCAAAAAGGATGCCTTCTCCTGGGGCTTTCCGAATCCGTCGGGGCAAGTTCCGTGCTGTTTCTTCCTGAAGATAAAAAACTGAAGATCTACTGGAAAAAAAATATCAAGGGCGGTTCAAGTCTTCCCATCTCCCCCAAATCTCCGGGATTTGAACCCATCAGGAAGGGCAGTGATGGGATCGCTGATCTTCTCCCGGCCTGGAAGGCCGAAAAGGAGGTCGCCAGGATTCTCATCGGGGAATATGCTCCTCCCGGCGTTCTTGTCAATGGCCAGATGGAAATCGTCCATTTTTTGGGTGTAATGGCGGATTTTCTGGAAACTCCCTCGGGAAAACCCAGTCTTGATCTCTTCTCCCAGATGAAAAGACCGCTTGTTCCCCAGATCAGGCAGCTCCTTGCCACCGCGAAGAGCGAGCAAAGGACGGTGACGAGAGAGGGCATCGCTCTTCACCTGGAGTCGGGGGAAGTCCTGCTGTCACTGAAGGTGATCCCTCTTAAAAACTTGCCCAGTCCGTATTTTCTGATCCTCTTCGAGAAAGGGGGATGCCAGGGAGACTATCGCTCTTTGTTGCCTGTGAAGGGTCGCCATGATGGTTCCCGGTCCGGATCCTTCACGGACGAACAGGCTTCTTCGAGGATTGCCTTTCTGGAGTCAGAGCTTCTGGAAACGCAGGATTATCTGGAATCACTGAAGGAGCAGCATCAGTCGGTCATTGAAGAGCTTCAGGCGACAGGAGAAGAGGTCCAGTCGGCGAATGAAGAGCTTCAAAGCACGAATGAGGAAATTGAGACCTCCAACGCAGAGCTTGAGTCTGCCAATGAAGAGCTTCAGACGATTAATGAGGAACTTTCCGAGCGGAATGCGGAACTTTTACGGGTCAA